>NZ_JASDDA010000090.1:0-3152 GCF_030407645.1 Pseudoalteromonas sp. APC 3495
CAAGTTTATAAAGCAAAAATAAATAAACATTTAAAAACAATAATCTAAGTAGGTAGAGTGTGCATTATAATAGCTTGAGTAGAAGCTTAATAGCTAAGCGATGGTGATACAGATAGCAATAGGAACACATCATACTTAATTTGCACTTATGTAATCTTAACTTTACGGGTGATTTTAAAAAAGAATGCTACTCAATTATGCGCTTTTAAATATTTATGCTAGCGCTTCATACAAAGCTCAGTGCCTAAACTCACCCCTTCTATTATTTCTTTTAAAATATGTGAAGCAAAAGTACTTAAAAAAACCATGAAGAACACATCGTACCTAGTTTAAATTATTGTAAATCTTGGCAATAGAATTTTATTTAAGAAATATCTATCAAAAGAAAAGGTTGTTTGCGAAAATAGTGACCCAGTAAGATGGGTTCTAGGTAGGTAGGTAGCTAATGGTTACAAAGGTACAAATAAGAAGTCAGTTTGATTTACTCAATGAATTAACACTTAGCTTAATTGATGAGCTTAAAGAGGTTGGCTTTGCTAAAGCAGAGTATTTTCAATTACCTGAGATTAGTAGTACTGAAGAAAATATAATCCCTGAGTCTATAAGCGTTTCAAAAATAACAGGGGAATTGGCACATAAGGCAATTTTAAATGCTTTCTCAGATATGTATAAAAAGCCAGGGCTAAGCAGCCGAGTATTAAAGCGACACCCTGGTTTGCTAGTAATAAAAGAGGCGAATAAACAAGCCATTATTGATCGCATAGCACAGGTAAATAGTGCAAAAGCAGCTTTTAAAAATTGTATTCTAGCAATAGATAATAACGACGCGCGATTTGAAGCGGTGCATAATGCAATGCCAAATTTAATAACGCTTGCGGCGTATCGTAAAATTCATAGTGAAATTGAATCCCCTTTTTCTGTTCGCTTTACTTGGATGCATAAACACGCAACCAAAACACTTACAAAAAAAATGGCGCTTGAAATGTTAGAAAAATCGGCAGGCTATAAAAACCCGCGAATGATTGATCAGCAAAAATGGCAGTCACTGGTTGCACAAGAACAGGTTCGAGTAGCCAGTTTGGGTGAAAAAGAAAAATTGCGAATTAGGCGCCCTACTCGAGTTAGTCCTCAAGTTAATGTGAGGTACACTGCACAAAATCGCTATCATGTTAGTGCTGCTTTACCTTTTATACTAATTAACCCACAGCCCGACGTAAAATTTGGCGAACTACCGAGTTACCAAAAACCCTTATCGCATCCCCGAAAACGCGAATATGATTTTCTAGTAGACCGATTATATTTAGAACAAGTAACTAAATAAATTATGTTAAAAAGGCCACATTATGTGGCCTTTAATATATTTGTTGGTAAAAATAAATAGAATTACTTTTCTACAATTTCTTCCAGCTTATCTTCATCAATCAATACCGCATTTTCAACAATGCGTTTGCCGCCTTGTATTTCAATACGCTTATTGTGTTTATTTAATGCCAATATCTCATCACAAAATTGATCAGACGGATGCATTTCATAAGTGTAATCGACTATGTTGCCGGTTTTATCATCTTTAACATTGGTAATGCTGTATTCAGATATTGCTCCTTTTTCAATTAAATCTTTCATCGTGGTTGTCATATCACGACGCAGTGCTTTTAATTTATTTTCGGTAATATCATCCGTTGAGTAAATAGAGCCATATTTTTCCATAATAGAAAGTAATCTAAAATGGTAGGTTTTTCCTGGTGCTGCATAACGCCATAAATGATATAAACGCAGCATCATCCAACGCGATAATCCGCGTTTTAATTCTTGTGCACTGTTAAAGTAATAACCTTTGTATTCAAGGTTATCAATCATGTTGTGTACAAATGCATTTAAACACGCAACACATTTTACGTTTCCGCCTTGGCCTTTCTTACCACTAAAGTGCAAAGACGATAAAAAGTTCATATTCGACTCGTAAAACGAATCATCAATATCCGAATTTTTAGTATCCGTTGCAGAATATTTAAAAGAAAGTTTAGAACCTTGCAATGCTTCAAGCGACTCTTTAATTTGCGGATATGGCATAGATTGGCCAACCGCTTTAAGCTCTTGTGCTAATTCGTTCATAGAAAACACAACGGCATATTGAATACCGGACTTAAAATTAATTTTTACAATTTTACCTTTTGAAGCTAGGCGAATTAATGCGCGCTCTACTTTTTCTTCTCTATCTGATGGCCACACTAAATATTCTACATCTTCGCCATCTTTACGAGTACTGACCACAGCCGGTGTTATTTTTATTTCGCCATCATATAAAATACCATCTACTTTTTCAGATATCTTACGCGTAATGATGGTTTTTTTAGGGGCTTCTTCAAGTGGCAGTTTTTTGTGGCCTGAGCGAACAAAACGTCCCCACAGATCATAATGGTTAAATGTGTTAGAGTAAGCGCGTAACCCATGGGCTGCATTTTCTATCGAAATTCGCACATCTTTATTATCTGTAAATAGTGCTAGGCTTTCGTTATCGATCGCACTTTCCACCCCGTGAATTTGGCCCCTAAGTGTATCGGGCAAGTTATCTACCGAGATGTTGACCTTTCGGCTCATGGTTTTTATTTCCGTTTTTATTGTGACAGCTAATAACAACACATAAAGCCACAAAAGTTAAATGTTTAAGTTAGTATAAAAGTGATCTGACTTCAAATAAAATGCTCAGATCAGTATTTTACTAAGGAAAACTTAAGACAAGCGTTTTCAGATCACATTTTTACTAACTGAGTGTTGATAAGCCAAATTTTTACTAACTAAATAATAATTTTGTCCATTACAAAGTGTTTTTTTTTATATTTTACACGACAAATTATATAAAAATCTTAACCCCCTGTGGATAAGCTTAGTTCGAGTTAGCATAGATCTGATCTGTACTTACTACAGATCAGATCTATACTAATTAAACCATGCATTATCACTATTGCTTAGTGCATAACTTTATAATTTACTTAGTAAAAATATGATCTACAGGTAGGTATTTGTGAGTAACTCAGTGCTTAACCTGTGCGTAACTTAGATTGTAAATATTCGCTTAGTAAAAAGCTGATCTGCAAGTAGATAAGGATCTGATCTTAACCACGTACAATGCTGATCCACTATTTTTAATATTA
>NZ_JASDDA010000009.1:0-126721 GCF_030407645.1 Pseudoalteromonas sp. APC 3495
ATGTATTATGCGCGCCACACCAAACAAGGTGTATGTAGTGGCGGTTGTAGCTCAGTTGGTAGAGCCCCGGATTGTGATTCCGGTTGTCGTGGGTTCGAGCCCCGTCAATCGCCCCACTATTTTCTAAGTTTCCTCAGTAATATCTAAAGTTAATTCATAACTTCATTATTAAAAATCAAATTATAGTTTATTTTGATACACCGAGAAAAGCCACGGCTGCGGGTAACGGGTTTCAGGCTATAAGTCCTAGCACCTAGTCACTTTAATCTCTTACTCTGTGTTCTCTTTACCTCTGTGGTAAATAAAATAACTAAAAAATATAACAATAAGCCGCCCTGCGGCTACCGTGAGCAAGCTCTACGTCTACAAAATATTTTAATTTACCCGCGCCACGTCGCTCGTAACCTTTCGCCTTTAACCTTTAAAAAAGTTACATGTGCGCGGCGTAAAGCCCCGCCAAAAATATTTTTTACCACAGAGAACACCGAGGCGCTACGCGCTACACAGAGAAGAGCTACGGATAGCAGGTTTCGGGCTATAAGTCCTAACCCCTAGTCACTTCCCTAGCACCTAATCACTTCCTCTGTGTTCTCTTTACCTCTGTGGTAAATAAAATAACTAAAAAATATAACAATAAGCCGCCCTGCGGCTAACGTGAGCAAGCTCTACGTCTACAAAAAATTTTAATTTACCCGCGCCACGTCGCTCGTAACCTTTCGCCTTTAATCTTTAAAAAAGTTACATGTGCGCGGCGTAAAGCCCCGCCTACAAAACAATTAAAACGCGGTGGTTCCCCGAAACTCGTTGCCCGTTGCCCGCGCTCCGTTGCCGTTTATTAAAGGCACTCTTTCCACTGTTCAATAGGCAGTGGCTTTGAAAATAAATAGCCTTGAAATAAGTTGCAACCGCGCTGCTTTAAATAATTAAATTGCGCGGGTTCTTCAACGCCTTCAGCAACGCTATTTACACCTAAAGCACTGGCCATGTCGATGATCATATTCACAATAGTTTTACTTGAATTATCATCAGTATCCATAATGCCATCGACAAAGTATTTATCTATTTTAAGCTCAGAAATTGGCAACTCTTTCAAATAACTCAGGCTTGAATAACCCGTTCCAAAGTCATCAATTGAAAACCTAAAGCCCTTTTTATTAAGTTCAAGCATAGTCTCTTTTACTAGTTCGATGTCTGACACTAAAGTCGTTTCGGTCAGCTCAATCACTAAGTTACGTGGTGACACTTGCCACTTATGAACACTGGCGAGCAATTTTTCCTTAAAATCGGGGGCTACAATTTGTTTAGCGCTAATGTTAACGGCAATACAGGTGTTTTTTCCTGCTCGGCTGACTTCATGCAGCAACTTACATACTTGATCAACCACCCAATCGCCAATTTTAATAATGGCTTCACTCTCTTCTGCTAGGGGTATAAATTCCCCAGGGCTTATTACGCCTAATTCCTCAGAATCCCAACGTAATAATGCTTCGGCTGAATTAAAGGTATTTTCATTAATAAATTGTGGCTGTAGTACCAGTGTTAATTCATCACTTTTATCAACATTTATTAGTAAGTAACGAATTTTATTGGTACGTTCGTAACGTTTTAATGCATCTAAATCTGCAAAGTAATAACCAAAAGGAGACAACTTTTTGGCTTGTTTTAGTGCGTATTCCAACTTATCAAACATAGAGCTATAGGAGTCTCTACTCGCATTAATAATTGTACTGCCCAACGAGGCGCTTAGTACCACATCAAGATCACTGATCTTATGTGAGAAGTTATCTAGCGCTAATATTTTAGAGTCTATACTTGGTTGTTGTTGCTCTAGGTAGGATAAGTCATTACTTATATTGGCGCTTATAATTAAAAAAGAATCGACTCCGCTTTTGTATAGCTTGTACTCGCCCTGTACCGCATTTGATAGTTTTTTAGCCGTTAAAATGAGTGCTTCGTTGCCCGCCTCAATACCGTACTTAAAGTTAAATTGCGCTAACTTATCCATATCTAATAATGCAGCATATATATAGCCATTATTAATGCTGGCACTTTGTAGTAAACTTCTGCATTCGCGCTCAAACCACCGCTTATTTTTTAATCCTGTTATGGGATCTGAATAAGCTAAATTATAAATGGTATCTTGCGCTTTGAGTTTTTCACTAATATCTCTAACTACACCAATATATTCAACGCTTTGCTCATTAACTGCTTTGGTAAGTGACAATTCTATTTGAAAAATAGTGCCGTCTTTTTTTCTTGCAGGTAGTTGCCTACCAACACCAATAATTTTAGCCTCACCTGTTTGCTCATAATTTCGCATATACGAGTGATGCTTAGATGCATAAGGCTCAGGCATTAAGTTGTTAATCGACAAGCCAAGCATTTCATTTTGCTTATAGCCAAACATAGTTAATGCGGTTGAGTTACAGTGAACAATAACGCCTTGCTGATTAATAGTGATCACTGCATCATTTAAGTTATTTAAAATAGCTTCAAGGCGATTATTTTTATCATCAACCTTGGCCTTTAATTCATACTCTAAAGTGACATCTTCAAAAGCACCATGCACTTTAATAACCTGATGATCATCATTAAAAACAGGGTGACCACTCGTCCGTACCCACTTTTTATTGCCATGAGCATCTACAAACTCAAAGTCTTCACAATAAGGAAGACCATGTGTTTGCAAACGATTAAAAAAATCACGAATACGCGCTTGCTCTTTTTCACCAGCATAATGCGCAATCGCTTGTGTGGTCGTGAGCGGTTTGCGCTTATCAAGGCCATAAATATTATAAACCTCGGGTGAATAATTTAGCTCGCCGGTTGAGATTTTGTATTCCCACGTGCCTACCTTCGACATAGCTTCAACAGCACTAAATAGTGATTGCTGTGAGCTTGATTTATCTTCTAAAAAACACTTTTGCAGGAACACTGCTGTATAACTCGCAAAGCTAATTAGCCTTGGTAGGTAGCGTTCGATTGTTGGATCACTATTTAAATAAAGACCAACCAGTACGCCGCTTAATTGGCCTTCATCATTGCTTATAGAGACGCCAATGTAAGCTTGCGCATTTATAGTTTTTAGTAGCTGATTTTCAGGGTAGTGTTGTTGTAATTCATCCGTTATAAAACACGCACTTTTTGAAGGTAGTTGTTCACAAGGCGAGCCTTCTAGCGAATAAGAAAAGTTATCAACGACCTCTGCGTTATGTAAAACCAACTGCGTAGTGGCTAATTTATCTTCATTTACAGAGGCAATAAATAAGTAATCGGCTTTAATTTCGTGCTGCAGTACTCTCAATTGTGCACTTAAATTTGCACATTGAGAATACGATACATCATAGGCTGTACCTATATCTAACTGCTTGCTATCCTTGCTCACTTTACTAACCTACTTTGAAAGAAAGACCTAATGACGCTAATGCTTTAGAGTGCTTTTCAATCGCATCAGACTCTGCCCCTACACAATGCGCTTGGGCTAAGTTTTCTGAAGACGCACTACTAATATTGGAAATATTGCGGCTAATTTCTTGCGATACCATGCTTTGCTCTTCCGCAGCGGTTGATATTTGCGTTGCTAAATCGGAAATATCTGTAATTGCTGCATAGACTTTTGAGACGATATCTTGGCTATTACGGGTTTCTTTAACACATGTTTCAGCAGCGTGTTTACCCGCTTCCATTGTTTTTGACCAGTTGAGTAGCGTAGATTGCATTTCAGATATTGAGACTTGAATTTGCTCTGTGGCGGTATGCGTTCTGCTTGAGAGTGCACGTACCTCATCAGCAACAACCGAGAAACCTCGGCCATGTTCACCAGCACGCGCAGCCTCAATAGCGGCATTAAGTGCAAGTAAATTTGTTTGATCGGCAATCCCTTGTATCTCTTGCATTATTCCACCAATTTTTTCAGCCTCTATTGCTAACTCACTCGCAGAGCTTGCTGAGTTATCAACTTCAGTTGCAAGTAACGACACCTCTCGCATTGTCCCTGACATGGCTTGCGTTGCTGACTCACAATCTTGGTGAGCTTGTTGCACTCGTTGATTAGTAACTAAGGTATTTTTAGCCACCTCGTCAATTGAATGCACCATTTCTTCGACCGCAGACGATACCTGATGTAATTCAGACGCTTCTTTTTCAACGCCAGCCTGCGCAGCTTCAGCACAAACTTTAAGCGAATCAGCTCCTTTGCTAAGGCTTAAAGTGCCATCAATAATACGCCCAACAATGGTCGTTACTTTACCCTCAAGTAATTTAATCTGAAAATCACTATAGCTGAGGCTATCGCTACCAGAATAAATATGCCGAGATACGCTATCTGGGCCTGCTTTGGTTTTTTTGATTTTGCTTTGCGAGCGAATTAACTCTTCATAAAAAATAACAAAAGGCAGAGGAACAAACAGCAAACATAACCAGAACATGTAACTTGTTAACCAAGCAATTAAAGCGGCACACCCAATAAATAGAGGCAATTTAAATGCAGCTAATTTTTCACTTAAAGGCGTAATTGATTGACCGTTGTTTAAACGTTGGTAAAGCTTTTCTGCGCGGTGTTTATATTCTGGAAGGAGTTGTTGACGAACTGATTGATAACCTACTTTTTTACCGTTTTCGTAAATAGGGGTAACAAATGCATCAACCCAGTAATAACGCCCATCTTTACATCTATTTTTTACAGCTCCTCGCCATGCGGTATCGCTTTTTAAATTAGACCACATATCACCAAATGCCGCAGGTGGCATATCTGGGTGACGAACCATATTATGATTTTTCCCTTTTAACTCATTGATGGTATACCCTGAAACTTTACAAAAGCTATCATTTGCATAGGTGATAACCCCTCGTAAATCTGTTGTAGAAACTAATTCTTCGTCAATGCCAAACGAAACTTCCTGGTCTACCGTTGCTTGATTTCTTCTACTCATAGTGGGTGCTTCATTATTTTTTAATGGGTGAATTTGCGGGATGTTAATTTATAAATGTATAAAACACAATTATACATTATTACTATATTCTAACAGTTCAAAAGAGCCTGAAACTTCATATTACACCTCAGTTTAGTAAAAATATACATTTAAAAACATGAGGTTACAAAAACTCACAAAAACAAACGAGAATAGTTATTACTTTATTTTAAGCTTATATACAAAGTTTAAACACCAATCACTGCTTATAGAGTAATTTTAGACCGAAGCGATAAGGTTCGCCACAAAAGTGGCTAAAAAAAATGCCACCAAATGGTGGCATTTACACACGGGGGTATTTCTACTTATAGAAATTTTTTTACTATTTTGTTACGAAAAATATATATTAAAAAGGTAACATTTAGCCCATTATCTAGCAACATTTAACCGAGTTTTATCTTACAACCATTAACTCATCGGAACAGTCTTAATCATTACACCTTAATACATACGTATTTTTCTTCTAAGTACTCATCTAAACCCTGATGCCCGCCTTCACGACCAAGACCTGATTGCTTTACACCACCAAACGGCGCAACTGGGTTTGATATAACTCCCTCATTTACACCTACCATGCCAAACTCTAGCCCTTCGCTTATACGATAGATTTGTTTAATGTTTTGGCTATAAAAGTACGCAGCTAACCCATAAGGGACGTCATTAGCAAGCGCAAGTACTTCGCTTTCTTCATCAAATGGGATCACCGTTAATACAGGACCAAACACTTCTTCGTGATAAATATCCATTTGTGTAGTGACATTGGTGACTATTAATGGGTTTTGAAAACTGCCACCTAAATTGCTGTTATCTCCAATTAGCGTAGCGCCTTTATCAAGAGCGTCTTTAATCAGTTGTTGCACTTTCTCTTTTGCTTTGGGGTAAATAAGCGGCCCTATGTCGGCATTTTCATCAAAACCGTTCGCAACTTTGAGCGCAGCGACTTTGGGTGTAATTTTTTCAAGCACGTCATTTAATATATTACGCTGAATAAAAATACGATTTGCTGCAACACAAGCTTGTCCTGAGTTTCTAAATTTGGCCGCCATCAATCCATCAATCGCATCGTCAATATCAGCATTATCAAATATTATAAACGGGGCATTTCCCCCCAATTCCATTGAAGTACGCTTTATTGTAGATGCACATTGAGAGAGTAACTGCTTACCTACACCGGTAGAGCCAGTAAAAGTAAACTTACGTACCACCTCTGAGTCTGTCAGCATTTTGCCAACCTTTTTGGCATCTTGTGACACAAGCACATTAAATGCACCTTTAACAAAGCCAGCCTGATCAGCTAAATAAGCTAAAGCGATAGCACATAATGGTGTGTGCTCAGAAGGCTTGAGTATAAAACTACAGCCCGCGGCATAAGCCGGCGCGACTTTTCGAGTCACCATAGCAACAGGAAAGTTCCATGGCGTAATACCTGCTACCACGCCAATAGGTTGCTTGAAGCTAGTTAAACGATGACTGTTATCGGTGGCGGGGATAACATCACCGTAGCTGCGTTTAGCTTCCTCTGCAAACCATTTAATAAAGCCAGCCCCATAATCTATTTCACCAAGAGATTCTTTAAGCGGTTTTCCCTGCTCTTTAGTCATAAGTGTAGCAAGGGTTTGTTTGTGCTTGATCACTAGATCATACCAACGCATCAAGGTTTCGCTTCGCTCGGTCGCATTGGTGGCTTTTAATTTTACAAAAGCGCCTTGTGCTGCTGTTATGGCATTTTTTACGCCTTGCTCGTCAATATCACTTACATCAACAATACTTTGTTCGGTGGCCGGATCATCAACGCTAAAACGTGAGTTGGTTTGATAAAATTCACCGTTAATAAACGAGTCTGAAAAAATAAGATCACTCAAAATATACCTCCAAAATGGGTTTTGGTTTTTTGGCCTCGAGCTTCGGGCTTCGGGCTTCGGGCTTCGGGCTTCGGGCTTCGGGCTTCGATAAATTAAAAAGCCTTGTGGTTAACGCTACAAGGTTTTTTATTTTAAATGTGTACATTTGCGCGTTAAGCCCTCGCCTACAAAACAATGTTCGCCACCTTTTAGGCGGGAGTTTACCTCGCGCACTTATAGAGCTTTTGGCTTACCCGCGTCTCGCAGCCCGTAACCCGTAACCCTTTACCTTCAAGCTTTGTATTTATTCACTTCCTCTACGCACTCTGTAATCTCTGTGGTAAATAAAATTACTAACAAACGCGGAATAAAACCGCTTTAAAAAGCATATGCACAAAGAGAAGTGAATGAGAAGAAAATGAGAAAGCACTAACCATTAGCCTGAGTGATTAATTGTTTTGTCACTTCCTCTAAAAGCGCAGCGTCTCTTAACCTCTTTGTGCATAATTTTATTACCTTTAACCACATTTGCGCGGCGTAAAGCCCCGCCTACAGGTTATTTTAATTTACCCGCGTCTCGCAGACCGCCGCTCGTAACCTTTTGCCTTTCGCCTTTAACTTTAAAAAGACGCGGGGTAAACCCGCTGCTACTTCTGCTCGGCGTAAAGCCCCGCCTACAAAATATTTACACCACAGAGAATACAAAGGCGCTTCGCGCTACACCGAGGGGTTAAGGTAAATAACACTAAACCTTTGCCTTTGCTCACTTTCTCTGTGATCTCTGTGGTGAATAAATCACTAAAAAATCAAATAATGAGCCGCTGCAAGGCTAACTTGAGAAAGCTCTACGTCTACAAAAGATTTGTCTGCGCGGCATAAATCTTCGCCTAAAACAAAAAAGCCGCTGTATCAAACAGCGGCTTTTAATATGATAGTCATTAATTAAAAACTAGTGTTCTTCATTAACGATATTGAGATTGTACTTAGGTATTTCAACCACTAAGTCTTCATCTCTGATAATTGCTTGGCAACCTAAGCGCGATTCAGGCTCTAAACCCCATGCTTTATCTAGCATGTCATCTTCTAGATCATCACTTTCATCTAATGAGTCAAAACCTTCACGGATCACTAAATGACACGTTGTACATGCACATGATTTTTCACAGGCATGAGGAATGCTAATGCCATTTTTAAGCGCGATATCAAGTACCGTTTCGCCAGCGGGCGCTTCTATTGCTGCACCGTCAGGACACAACTCCGGATGGGGAAGAAAAACAATTTGTGGCATTCTAATCTCTCTTATATATTGTCTACTGACTGACCCGTTAAGGCTTTTTTAATTGACGCGTCCATTCTGCGCGCGGCAAAATCACTGCTCGCATTATCCATTTTTTCAATGGCCGCTTTAATTTCGCTTGGCTCTTGCGCACTCTCGCGTACTTTCGCAAGTTCGCTTATTTCCACTTTTAGCGTCGCTAATTGCTCAGGCTCAAGTAAATCGCCATCAGCAGCTAATGAGGCTTCCATCGCTTCTATTACACGAAGCGCTTCAACTTGTTGCTCTTTGAGCATACGCGCTTGCATATCGCCTTTAGCGTTACTCATCGACTCTTTAAGCATATTAGCAACTTGGTCGTCAGACAAACCAAACGACGGTTTTACTTGTATTTCTGCTTGGACACCCGTTGATTTTTCCATGGCTGATACGCTTAGTAAACCATCAGCGTCTACTTTAAAGGTAACGCGAATATGCGCCGCCCCCGCCGCCATAGGAGGAATACCTTTTAAGCTGAACTTTGCCAGCGATCGACAATCGTCAACCAGTTCACGTTCACCTTGTAATACATGCAACGACATGGCCGTTTGACCATCTTTAAACGTAGTAAATTCTTGCGCACGTGCAACCGGAATCGTAGTATTGCGTGGAATGATTTTTTCAACCAAGCCACCCATTGTTTCAAGGCCTAACGACAACGGTAACACATCAAGTAATAACATGTCGGAATCTGGCTTGTTACCAATTAATACGTCAGCTTGTAATGCAGCACCCAGTGCAACAACGCGATCAGGGTCAATTGAAGTGAGTGGCTGTTTATCAAAAAATTCACCGACTTGAGTACGCACTAATGGCATACGGGTTGAACCACCAACCATTACAACTTGTAATACTTCTTGATTTTCAATACCGGCATCTTTTACTGCACGACGACATGAGCGGAGCGTTTTTTTAACCAGTGGCATAGCGAGCTCATTAAATTTTTCTCGCGTTACTTCAACCATGTATTTTTCATCGTCAAACTCAAGGCCAACATTCACTTTTTCGTATTGGCTGAGTGCTTCTTTACAGGCTTTGGCTTTATTAATGAATAAGCGTAATACCGAAGGAGATAAGCTTGTCACGCCGGTTTCTTGTTTTAGGTAATCAACTAATAATGAGTCAAAGTCGTCGCCGCCTAGGCTAGAATCGCCACCGGTGGCCAGCACTTCAAACACGCCTTTATTAAGACGCAGAATAGAGATATCAAAAGTACCGCCCCCTAAATCATAAACGGCGATAATACCTTCTTGCCCTGAATCTAAACCGTAAGCAACGGCAGCGGCAGTAGGCTCGTTTAGTAAGCGCAGTACATTAACACCGGCAAGCTCAGCCGCATCTTTGGTGCTTTGACGCTGTGCATCATCAAAATAAGCTGGTACCGTAATCACTGCCCCTAAAATATCTTGATTACCAAAGCTTTGCTCAGCGCGTACTTTTAAAGCATTTAAAATATGACTTGAGGCTTTAACTGGGCTGATTTTTCCCGCAGCCGTTTCGATAGCCAATGCACCATCATCATCGCAAAACTGATAAGGCAGTTGGCCATAGCTTTGTTCTATTTCGGTTTGCGTTTTACCTAAAAAGCGCTTCACTGAAATAAGCGTATTAACCGGATCGAGTGTAGCCGCTTGCATTGCATCATTACCCACGGTAATGCCGCCAGCTTGATAACGAACCACTGAGGGTAACATCGCTTCGCCTGACTCATCAGTAATAGTGCGTGCTTCGCCGCTTTGTACGGTTGCCACTAATGAATTTGTAGTGCCTAAATCAATTCCAATGGCTAATTTGTGTTCATGTGGTGCCGCGCTCTGCCCCGGCTCAGCAATTTGCAATAATGCCATAATGCTCTTTAAACTCGTGTTGCTCGCTTTGCAGCAAGTAATTAATCGTCAAATAAACTGTCTTCAATGCGTTCAAGTTCGTCTTGTAACTTATATACAAATTTTAATTTGCGAATGTTGTCAGCAGCGTGTTGATATTGTTGCTCATCGTTGCTTGCAAGTTGCTCAGCCAATTCGTTGCTATACTGGGCTTTTAATTGCTTTATTTGCGACTCAAAATTAGCAATAGCGATATCTGGATCACTTGCAGAGGGAAGTTCTTCAAGCTCTTCGCGCAGTTCCATTTGTTGCATCAAGAACATGGGATCTTGCAATGTTTGCTGCTCAGCGCGAATATCAACGCCCAGCTCACTCAACATATATTCAGCACGTTTAACCGGATGCTTAAGTGTTTGTAATGCGTCGTTAATTTCAGCGGTACTTTGTACGGCCATTAATTTATCACGACTGCTGGCATTAGCATGACGATCAGGGTGTACAGCACGTTGAAGTTCTAAGTAGTGCTTGTTGATCATTGCTAAGTCAATATTGTAGTCAACCGGTATTGCAAATAACTCAAAATAACGCATAACTTCTCACAAATGACAAAGCCCTACATTAACTGGCAGGGCTTATTTATATCTTAAAACAAGTTTGAGCTTAAACGGTAAAGCTTTCGCCACAGCCACACTCATCAGCTTGGTTAGGGTTATTAAATTTAAACCCTTCATTTAAACCTTCTTTAGTGTAGTCGAGCTCAGTGCCGTCGATATAAACTAAGCTTTTAGCGTCAACAATTAAGGTAACGCCTTTGGCCGCAAATGTTTCATCGTCATCGTTTAGCTCATCAACAAACTCTAGAACATAAGCAAGACCTGAACAGCCCGTCGTTTTAATGCCAACTCGCAGGCCAATGCCTTTACCACGGTTTGCTAAAAATGATTGTACGCGGTTTGCTGCCGCATCTGTCAATGTCACTGCCATGAATATCTCTTAGTTTGTATGTTTGCTTTTGTAATCTGCAATTGCTGCTTGAATTGCATCTTCGGCTAAAATTGAGCAGTGAATTTTCACTGGTGGTAATTCTAGCTCTGCGCTGATATCGGTATTTTTGATAGTCGCAGCTTCGTCTAATGTTTTGCCTTTAACCCACTCTGTTACCAGCGAAGATGAAGCAATTGCGCTACCACAGCCGTACGTTTTGAATTTTGCATCTTCAATAACGCCTTCCGCCGATACTTTAATTTGCAATTTCATTACGTCACCACATGCTGGTGCGCCTACCATACCCGTTGCCACTGACGGATCATTTTTGTCTAGAGCACCTACGTTACGTGGGTTTTCTACGTGGTCGATTACTTTATCACTGTAAGCCATAATTCTATCCTCACTACCTGCTAGGTATGGGCTCCACTAATTAGTGGTGCGCCCATTCAACTGAATCTAAATCAACACCTTCTTGGTGCATTTCCCAAAGAGGAGACATTTCACGTAAACGGCCAATCGAGTTTTTCATTAGCTCAACGGTGTAATCAATCTCTTCTTCGGTGGTAAAACGGCCAATACT
The DNA here is from genome assembly GCF_030407645.1 of Pseudoalteromonas sp. APC 3495. NCBI lineage: Bacteria > Pseudomonadati > Pseudomonadota > Gammaproteobacteria > Alteromonadales > Pseudoalteromonadaceae > Pseudoalteromonas > Pseudoalteromonas sp. APC 3495. Next base: position 11,520 of record NZ_JASDDA010000009.1, read on the forward strand.
AAAACGAATCGAGCTGTGCGCTAGCTCGTCGTTGCGACCTAATGCACGTAATACGTAAGAAGGCTCTAAGCTTGCAGATGTACAGGCTGAACCTGACGATACCGCAATATCTTTAACAGCCATTAATAACGACTCACCTTCAACAAAGTTAAAGCTAATGTTGACAATACCAGGTACTGATTGGTCTTGCGTGCCGTTAAAGTACACTTCGTCCATATCCGTTAAAATGCCGTCGATTAGGCGTTTACGCAACGCACTGATGTGTGCGTGATCTTTTTCAAAATCTTGTTTTGCAATTCTAAATGCTGCGCCCATACCCACTAATTGATGGGTTGCTAATGTACCAGAACGCATGCCACGTTCATGGCCGCCACCGTGCATTTGTGCTTCTAAACGTGCACGTGGTTTACGACGAACATACAAAGCACCTACGCCTTTAGGGCCGTATACTTTGTGCGCCGAGAATGACATAAAATCTACTTTGGTTTGTTGCACGTCAATTAAAACTTTACCCGCACTTTGTGCTGCATCTACGTGGAACATAATTTTACGTTCGCGACACATTTCACCAATAGTATTGATGTCTTGGATTACACCTAGCTCGTTATTTACATGCATGATACTTACAAGCACGGTGTCGTCACGCATGGTGTCAGCTAATTTTTGCAGATCAAGTAGGCCGTTTTCTTCAACGTCCATGTAGGTTACTTCAAACCCTTGACGCTCAAGTTCACGACATGTGTCGATAACCGCTTTGTGTTCAGTTTTAGCGGTAATAACATGCTTACCTTTTTTCTTGTAAAACTGAGCTGCACCTTTAATAGCAAGGTTATTTGATTCTGTTGCACCCGATGTGAATACAATTTCACGTGGGTCTGCATTAATTAAATCAGCAATGTCAGTACGTGCTTGGTCAACGACTTCTTCAGCTTGCCAACCAAAACGGTGTGAACGCGATGCTGGATTACCAAAATTACCGTCCATAGTCAGGCACTGCATCATTTCTTTGGCAACTCGTTCGTCAACAGGCGTAGTTGCTGCGTAATCTAAATAAATCGGTAACTTCATTTCTCTCTCCGCTGCAGGTCAACCTTAAAGTTGACAGCTTACTTGAATATTTTCCAACTGCTTAATTGCATCATTAACGCTGTTTTCTTGGCGAAGAGCGACCGCTTTAACGTCCGACTTTTCGACCAGTTCAGCTAAGGTAATATTATTTAAAAATTCTTCAATTCGTGCGCTTAAGTCTGACCACAATGTATGGGTTAAACAACGCATACCACTTTGACAACCAGTATTGCTTCGCTGACACCGTGTAGCGTCAACAGATTCATCTACCGCATTGATAACATCGCCAACTGAAATTACGTCAGCCTCACGTCCTAGTAAATAGCCCCCACCAGGACCTCGAACAGAACTCACTAGCCCATTTTTACGTAAACGGGCAAATAATTGCTCAAGATAAGACAAAGAAATTTCTTGGCGCTGCGAAATATCTGCAAGCGCTACAGGGCCTATATTTGCATGTAGTGCAACATCCAGCATGGCTGTAACGGCGTATCTGCCTTTTGATGTTAACTTCATAACGCCCCCCGCACAAAAGAGTGCAAATTTTAATTACCAGAGTAGATTAGTCAAGTATTATCCTGATTGGCTAGCCTCGAATGCCAGCCGATAAACTTGTAATACCCGACTGTTTTGGTCAAGTATTGGGTCTATTGTAATTACCTGAGTAATTTAGTCAAGTATTAGTAGAGCAATAAAGAGCGCTATTTATAACTAATTGCTATTTTATAGACTTATTAATTGAGGTAAGAATACCTCGTAATATGTTCATTTCAGCATCTTCAGGGCGAGCACGATTAAACAAGCGACGTAGCTTAGTCATTACCATGCCTGGGTGCTGCTTAATGATGAAGCCTGTTTTAAACAAAGTGTCTTCAAGATGTTCGTAAAACAGTTCTGTTTGTTTAGACGATGGATATAGGGTGTCGTCTTCTTCTTGAACAGCCTTAGGTTGCTGATTTAAAAACGCCATACGCGTTTCATAACATAAGGTTTGCACAGCCATGGCTAAATTAAGTGAGCTGTATTCTGGGTTAGCAGGAATACACACATGGTAATTACACAGTTGTAATTCTTCATTAGTTAAGCCACTGTTTTCACGGCCAAACACAAGCGCTACAGGGCCGTTTACGGCTTCGCCAACAAGCTTTTCACCACATTCTCTCGGCTCTACCATAGGCCACGACAATGTACGCGAGCGGGCGCTAGTACCAATCGTTAATGCACAATCAGCAATCGCATCTGCAACACTATCAACAATAACGGCATTGCCTAGCACATCAGTCGCACCAGCAGCGAGTGCACTTGCATGGCTGTCTATTTCACAGGCTGGATCAACAAGGTATAACTTTGATAATCCCATGGTTTTCATGGCGCGCGCCGCTGAACCAATGTTACCAGAGTGTGATGTGTTTACTAAAACGATGCGAATATCATCTAAGATCATTACAGTGCTACTTATCGAGTACAAAAAAATTGCGCAAATTCTAGCATGAAAACGCGCTGAGATCCTATATTCAATAGTCGAGATCTAAAAGATCAGTTCGGGGTTCGGGGTTCGGCAGGATTGTGTTTGGTATTAATTAAAAAGCAATTCGTCATTTATTTATTCATCACCTAACCCTTCAACTCTTGATAAAGCAAATTATAATTGGCAGTTACACAACATTAATTACACCCTCGGAGCCTTTACCCTATACGCGGCATAAAGCCCCGCCTACAAAATAGTGTGCGCCACCCCATCAACCTTAGTTTACCTCGCACACGTTTTAGGCTCGAAGCCCGTCGCTCTTAGCCCGTTAACCTTTAACCTAAACCATCGCGGCTTTTACATATACATCAAAGCGGTTCTTTTTAGTTTTGATTTGCATGCTTGGAGTTTTATCATTTAAAAATGGCGCATAATCGGGGCGTTTAACTACAACACGTTTGCTGGCAAGGGGGTAGGCAAACTCGAGTAAATCATCGGCGTCGGTATCGCCACCTACTAATTCTTGGAATACGCGCATTTCTTTTTTAACCAATGCTGATTTTTCACGGTGCGGAAACATTGGATCTAAATACACCACATCTGGCATGCTGTCACATTGAGTAAGTAAGGTGTGGCTTGAGCCAAATATTAAGCTCATATTTTGCTGCATCCATAGGCCAATTTCACTATCGTTATAAGCACGTTGTAAACCGTCATATAACAGTGCGGCAACCACGGGGTGGCGCTCATGCAAAATCACTTTACAGCCTAGCGAAGCTAAAACAAAACCATCACGTCCAAGCCCTGCGGTTGCATCGAGTACCACTGGCGTTGCGCCCTTATTAAGACCAACTGCTTTAGCAATTGATTGCCCTTTACCACCACCAAATTTACGCCTATGTGCAACGGCACCAGTTACAAAGTCTACGTTGATTGCACCTAGTTTAGGCTCATCAGTTTTATATAGGCTTAGCCCTTTATCATCGTAATGCAAACTAAAGCCACTGCTTTGCTCCGCCCATTGAGCAAGCCCAAAGCGTGCTTCTAACTCATTTAAATAAGGTCGACACTCTTTAAACGCACACTGTATAACCACTTCACACTCCGATGATAAATTTCACCGCTATTATACCCAAACAGCAGCAATATACGAAGTTCGCAAGGTGTATAGTTTAAAACAACTCAATATCGTTATTTTCACTCTCAGATTCTGGCTGCGCTTGTTGTTTACTTAGTTGTGTTTGAGTAATTAAGTCATCACGCTGTTGAGTAGTTGTTTTTAGTTGGTGCTTAATAAACGCTAAATCATTCGTGATTGCAACCAGCTGCTGTGATGTATGGCTAAGCTGAGTTATTTGCTCATTGAGCTGCGAAGCTGGTAAGTCATTTTGTGTTTGCATTAACGATTGGAGTTGCTCGAGCTGCTCTGTAAGCTGGCTAATCGCATTCGTTTGCATGGCGTTTTGATTTTTAAGCTGGGCAACAATATCTTTAAAAGCAAGGGTGAGCTCATTGTCGCGCATTAGTCGATATTGGTGCTGCTGTATAGTAACTACTTTTTCGTTAGTTACTTCTAAAATATGCGGAAATAAATCTTTATAGCGACCATACAGTGATGGCGTATCTATTGGCATATTTTTAATTAACAGTGAAATATTAGGGTAATTAATAATAGTACTATGACCAATATCAACAAAGCGCTCTGCATTTTTATGCTGCATGAGTAGCTCTTGCTCTAATGGGCATACGCCCGTCTCTTGGCTATAAAACACTCCCTGGTTATTTTGCCAAAAAACAACCACGACATTGAGATGTAATGGCGTAAAAAAGCCTAAAAAGTATTCACTTAATAGTTCTAAATTATCAGCATGGTAGCTTTGACAAACAAAGCGCATAATGCGTCCCATGTCACCGGTTTCAATCATCGCCATTTCAGCTGTTTTATTGGCCTTTGCTATATCATACTGCAGTGCTGCGCATTGCTTGCGGTACTGGTAAAGAATTTTAATGCGTGCCATCAGCTCCTGTGCGTTAAAAGGCTTTAAAATGTAGTCAGCCCCGCCAACACTAAACCCTTTAATACGTTCGGCCTGCCCCACTTTGGATGATAAAAACATTACCGGAATGTCTGTTGTGGCTTTATTTTGTTTAATACTTTGGCAGACCTCATAACCAGACATACCCGGCATTTCAACATCAAGCAAAATAATATCAGGGTTGTATTTATTTGCTTGTCTTATGCCATCTTCACCATTTTTGGCATGGATCACTTTACAAAACCCAGCTAAAGACTCTTCAATAATATGGTGCATTAATTTATCGTCATCAATTGCCAGTATTAACTTTGCCATGCGTTAGTCCCTTTTAGTACTTTGTTCAAAGCATAGTACGCTATGTTGAAACTACTAAAATTTATTCAAAATATTCTTTAACAACACTGTGTTTTAGGCAATAAAAAAGCGCCACTGGGGCGCTTTTGTAATTATATTTTAATCCGCAAAGGTCAATAGACCCTAAGCGGCAATGCCACTGTGGCGTAGTAGTGCGTCTACACTTGGCTCACGACCACGGAAGTTTTTAAACAATGTCATCGGCTCTTCGCTGCCGCCTTTTTCAAGAATGTGCTGCATAAACGCTTGGCCTGTTTGTGGATTAAAAATCCCCTCTTCTTCAAATTTAGAATAGGCGTCTGCCGAAAGTACTTCAGCCCATTTGTACGAGTAATAACCTGCACTATAACCGCCCGCAAAAATATGACTAAAGCCATGCTGAAAACGATTAAACGCTGGCGGCTTAATGACTGAGGTACGACTGCGTACATCATCAAGCACAGCTTGAATGTTACATGGTTTGTCTGCCACGTAATCGTGGTGGATTTTAAAATCAAATAACGAGAACTCAAGTTGTCTTAACATTTGCATACCTGAGTTATAATTTTTAGCCGCAAGTAGTTTGTCAAGCAACTCTTTAGGTAGTGGCTCACCGGTTTCGAAGTGACCTGAGATAAAGCTAAGCGCTTCTTCCTCGTAACACCAGTTTTCTAAAAACTGACTTGGCAACTCAACGGCATCCCATGCCACACCATTAATACCGGCAACGGGGGCTGCATCTACTTGGGTAAGCATATGATGAATGCCGTGACCAAACTCATGAAACAGTGTGGTTACTTCATTATGGGTAAACAAAGCAGGCTTATCGCCAATCGCTTTATTAAAATTACACACCAGGTAAGCAACTGGTGTTTGAAGTTCACCATTAGCGCGCACTTTACGACCCATACAGTCATCCATCCACGCACCACCACGCTTGTGATCGCGCGCATACAAATCTAAGTAAAAACGACCACGTAAAGTGTTATTGCTATCGTAAATTTCAAAAAAGCGTACATCTTTATGGTAGCTATCAAAATCAGCGACTTCTTTTACAGTAATACCAAATAGGCGATTAACCGTTTCAAATAAGCCACTGAGCACTTTATTTGCTGGGAAGTACGGGCGAAGAACTTCATCTGAAATCGCGTACTTTTCTTGCTTTAGTTTTTCACTGTAATAACCAAAATCCCACGCCTGCAGTTCACTAATACCGTGCTGTTGCTCTGCATATTGTTGCAGCTCTTTAAGTTCTTGCTCTGCTTGTGGTTTAGACTTAGTGGCTAAGTCTTCTAAAAATGAGAATACCTGCGCGGGTGATTCTGCCATTTTTGTAGCCAACGATTTTTCAGCGTAGTTATTAAAGCCAAGTAATTGTGCTAACTCATGACGCAGTGCCATCTCTTCACTCATGATCGCAGAGTTATCAAACTCTCCCGCATTAGGGCCTTGATCGGATGCACGGGTAGAAAACGCGGTGTATGTTTCTTTGCGAAGTTCACGATTATCTGCATAGGTCATAATCGGCAAATATGAAGGGAAATCTAGGGTAAATACCCAGCCGTCTAAGTCTTTACTTTTTGCCGTATCGGCCGCTAATGCAAGCGCTGATTCTGGTAAACCAGCCAATTGGCTTTCATCGGTAATATGCTTATGCCATGCAAGCGTGGCATCCATCACATTATTACCAAATTTTGAGGCAAGCTCTGATAAACGCGCACTAATTTCACCGTAGCGTTTTTGTTGCTCAGGATTTAACGCAATACCTGAAAGCTTAAAGTCACGTAATGCGTTAGTAATGGTTTTTTGCTGGGCAGTAGTGAGTGTTTTAAATTCGTCACTGTTATAAAGTGCGTTGTAAGCCTCATACAAACCTTGGTGCTGACCAACAAAAGTAGAGTATTCAGAAATAAGCGGTAAACATTGCTCGTAGGCTTCGCGAAGTTCATCATTGTTCATTACTGAGTTCAAATGCGATACCGGTGAAAACAATCGCGATAGTTTATCGTCAGCTTCTTCAAGGGGTAATACTAAACCTTCCCATGTGTATGATTGCTTTGCTAATACATCATTAATTGCACTGCGACAGTGCTCAATACCTTTTTTTAGTGCCGGGACAACATGCTCTGGCTTTATTTTTGAAAAAGGCGGTAAACCTTCAAGCCCGATTAGGGGATTAGTATGTGCATTGGTCATAGTGATTCTCGGTTTATGCAAAATATAAAAATTTAAGTTGGGGCAAAATACGTAAATACAAGGGCAAACCTGCTTTACTAGTTAACGAGTGTGTATCTGTAAATGATCACCTAGCAGCTTGATCTGAAATAGCATATCTTTCGTTTGATGAAAGATGTTTGATAGATTTTAGCAGCCCCGAACAAGTGACTTGCTCATCGCATATGCTATCATCGGCACAGAAAAGTTAAATTAATATTTAGAGGATTAAACATGGCTCAGCATTTTGATTACATTGCAATTGGTGGCGGTAGTGGTGGTATTGCATCAGCTAACCGTGCAGCAATGCGTGGCGCAAAAGTAGCATTAATTGAAGCTAAACACATGGGTGGCACCTGCGTAAATGTAGGGTGTGTTCCTAAAAAAGTAATGTGGCATGGCGCTCAAGTTGCTGAAGCAATTAATCTTTATGCTCCTGATTACGGTTTTGATGTTGAAGTTAATGGCTTTGACTGGTCAAAGCTAGTAGAAAGCCGTGAAGCCTATATTGGCCGCATTCACAAAGGCTATGATAATGGTTTAGCTAAAAATGGCGTAACTGTGATCAAAGGCTTTGCAAAATTTGTGGATAGTAAAACCGTTGAAGTAAATGGTGAGCATTACACTGCTGATCACATTTTAGTTGCCGTAGGCGGACGCCCTACTATTCCTAACATTCCAGGTGCTGAACACGGTATTGATTCAAACGGCTTTTTTGAGCTGAACGAACAACCTAAGCGTGTTGCCGTTGTTGGTGCCGGTTACATTGCCGTAGAAATTGCAGGTGTGCTGCACAGCCTAGGGACACAAACCCATTTATTTGTTCGTAAGAGCAAGCCGCTGCGCACCTTTGACCCATACATTATCGACACACTGGTTGATATTATGGCAAAAGAAGGCCCTACTCTGCACACTGAGTGTTCGCCAAAAGAGGTGGTAAAAGAGGCTGATGGCAGCTTAACTATTCATTTTGAAAACGGTTACAGCGAAAATGTTGATCAGGTTATTTGGGCGATTGGTCGTACACCTACAACCGATAAAATTAACCTTGCTGCAGCAGGCGTTGAAGTAAACGAAAGCGGCTATGTAAAAGTAGATGAATACCAAAATACCACGGCTAAGAATGTATACGCTGTGGGTGATATTATCGAAGGCGGCATTGAGCTTACACCAGTTGCTGTAAAAGCGGGTCGTACTCTATCGGAGCGTTTATTTAATAAAGAATTGCCGAACGATTTAAAAATGGACTACAGCCTAGTACCAACCGTGGTATTTAGCCATCCACCTATCGGCACCATTGGCTTAACTGAACAAGAGGCGATTTCTCAGTACGGCGAAGAAAATGTAAAAGTATATAAATCAAGCTTTGCGGCTATGTACACCGCAGTTACTCAGCATCGCCAAGCATGTAACATGATGCTTGTGTGTGCAGGCGATGATGAAAAAGTTGTGGGCTTACACGGTATCGGTTTCACCGTTGATGAAATGATTCAGGGCTTTGCTGTCGCCATGAAAATGGGCGCGACTAAAGCCGATTTTGATGCGGTTGTAGCACTTCACCCGACGGGTTCGGAAGAGTTTGTTACCATGAGATAAGCTCGAGGTTCGAGAAAATAAAAAAACCTTGCGGTTAACATCGCAAGGTTTTTTTATTTAGAAGTTAGGTGTTTTGCTCGAGACCCGTTGCCCGTAGCTCTTTACCTTTCGCTTTGACCTTTAAAAAAGACGCGGAATAAATCCGCTGCTACATGTGCGCGGCGTAAAGCCCCGCCGTTTAAGCCAAGCACTGTGCTTGGCTTAATCTCTGCCTAAAACCTTTGCCTTTAATCTCTTCCTCTGTGGACTCTGTGACCTCTGTGGTAAATGATGTTTTAATTTTTTTCACCACAGAGTGCACCGAGGCGCTGCACGCTACACAGAGAAGAAAATCTTGCGCAGGATAAAGCCTCCGGGTTCGAGGTTCGAGAAATGACCAACTTTACGCGGGGTAAACCCGCTGCTACGTAATCTCAACTCGTAGCCCGTAGCTCGCAGCCCGTTAACTCTAACCTTCGTATTTTAAGCTAAATGCTCTCTTGCTAAATACTCTAACGATTGCATTTCTTGCAGGCGACTCACACAACGTCTAAATTCAAAGTTTAAATTACCTTGTGTGTACAGCTCGGTAATGGGTTTTTCTGCAGAGATAATTAAGGTAACGTTACGCTCATAAAACTCATCTACCAACGCAATAAAACGCCTTGCTGCATCATCATTATTTTGTCCAAGCTGTTTTACGTTTGATAAAATCACCGTGTTATATAATCGGCTTATTTCCATGTAATCCACTTGGCTACGCGCGGTTTCACACAGTTCGCTAAATTCAAACATAACGATGCAATCAGACACCTTGCGGGTTTTGATCATCCGCCCTTCTATTTCAATTGGGGTGTCTACTTTACCGGCCTCAGGGGAGAGCTTATCAAAGTATTCAAATAGGTTTTTATCAGCTTGATCATCAAGCGGGCTGTGAAAAATTTCTGCTTGTTCCAGTGTACGTAACCGGTAATCAACACCGGAATCTACATTAACTATTTCAGTATGCTTATTCACTAAGGCAATAGCCGGTAAAAAACGAGCGCGTTGTAAGCCATTACGGTATAAATCATCAGGTATAATATTAGAGGTTGCAACTAACACAATACCACGAGCAAATAGCGCTTCCATTAAACCACCGAGCAGCATGGCATCGGTAATGTCTTGTACAAAAAACTCATCAAAACAAATTATGTCTGTTTCTGCTTTAAAAATATCGGCAACTGTTTCTAATGGGTTTGCTGTGTTGTTTAACTTTTTAAGCTCGTCGTGTACTCGGTGCATAAAACGGTGAAAATGCACTCGCATTTTTCTATCGCCCGGCAAAGCTTCGTAAAAAGTATCAACTAGGTAGGTTTTACCACGGCCTACGCCACCCCAAAAGTATAAACCTTTAATGGGAGCTGGCTCTGCTTTATTAAAAAGCTTTGCAAAAAAGCCTTTAGATTGTGGTTTTGCTTGTGTTAAATCGTCGTATAAACGCTGTAAATGACGAACTGCATTTTCTTGTGCTGCGTCATGTACAAAGTCATCGCGTTGAAGGTCTTGCTGGTATGTTTGCCAAGGAGTCATATCTATTTACAGTTAAAACACAGTTTAATTTGTAAAGCATATTAACACGCATCAATACTCAGGGTATATTAGACTTAGTATGAATTATTATTGAACTAAATTTTTTTAGTTATTTTCGCATAGAGGTGAATTTATGGGTACATTTACATGGGTAGGTTTAGTGATAGTGGTTGCTATTGCTGCATTTTTCGTTGGTGCCTTTGTCACTAAAAAACAATTTAAGCAAGATGAGTTAGAGCAACAAGCAGAGCAAGCTAAGCATTCGCTTGAGCAGTATCGTCAAGATGTTGCCGACCATTTAGCGAACACTGGTAAGTTAGTAAACAAAATGAAAGAAAACTACGACCAGTTATTAAGCCATGTTGAAGAAACCAATCAACTATTACTTGAAGACAGAAATAAAGCCCCTGCTGAACCGTTTTTCTCTAAAGAAACCACAGAGCAATTACAAGCGTCATTAAAAGAGCGTAGTTCGGATCGCTCAAACGCCGATGCTCAACCAGCTGATTATGTGTCGGGTAAATCAGGATTATTTGCTGGTGATGTGAATACTTCTAAAGCATCTTGATGAACTTTTTTTTGACCCCATAGTCTTTAGATATAACAGCTTTGTTGTTTTATCTTATTGATATACTTTTTTGAGGCTGCTTATTGCAGCCTTTTGCTTTTTAAGTGGAGTAAACCCTGACTATGAAAATGAAATTATCACTTATCAGTGCTGCTATTTTATCTACTAGCTTATTACTAAGTCCAGCCGCTTCGTTTGCTAAATTGCCGGTTGCCGTTAATGGTCAACAATTACCAACACTTGCCCCTATGCTTGAGCAAATTACCCCAGGTGTAGTGAGTATTCAGGTTTCAGGCTCTAAAGAGGTTCGCCGACGCGGTGACCCGCTCGATTTCTTTTTTGGCAACCCGCAGCCACGTAGCCAAAAGCGCCAGTTTAGTGGTTTAGGCTCAGGAGTTATTATTGATGCTGACAAAGGTTATGTCGTTACTAACAACCATGTAGTGCAAGACGCTGAAAAAATGGTGGTCACCCTTGAAGATGGCCGCGAATATGAAGCAACAAAAATTGGTAGCGATAAAGAGTCTGATATTGCGCTACTACAAATAGACGCAGATGAATTAACCGCAGTAAAGCTAGCTAACTCAGATGACTTACGTGTCGGTGATTTTGCCGTCGCAATTGGTAACCCTTTTGGTTTAAGCCACACGGTTACCTCAGGTATTGTTAGCGCATTAGGCCGCAGTGGCTTAAATATTGAGGGTTACGAAGATTTCATTCAAACCGATGCCGCGATAAACCAAGGTAACTCAGGTGGGGCTTTAGTTAATTTAAACGGTGAGCTGATTGGTATTAATACCGCTATTTTAGGTGCATCAGGCGGAAATGTGGGGATTGGCTTTGCTATTCCGTCAAATATGATGAAAAACCTAGTTGATCAAATTGTAGAGCATGGTGAAGTACGCCGTGGTTCGTTAGGTATTTCAGGCCGCCCTCTTGATGCAGGCCTTGCTAAAGCACAGCAGCTTGATGTTAAACAAGGGGCTTATGTTATGCAGGTAATGGATGACACCGCAGCCAGCAAAGCCGGTATTAAAGCAGGCGATGTGATTATTAGTATTAATGGTAGTGAAATTAGTGGCTTCCATGAACTACGCAGTAAAATTGCCACCTTAGGTGAGGGTCGTGAAGTACAGTTGGGGATTTACCGTGACGGTAAAGTTAAAAATGTGGAAGTAACCCTAGATGGTGCATCAGGCATTACCGCTGCGGGCGAAGAGTTACACCCAGCATTCCAAGGTGCAACGCTTGAAAACGTGAAGAAGAACAAAATGAAAGGGATTGAGGTGACCTCTGTAGACCCTCGTTCGCCATCAGCACGGGTTGGCCTTGAAGAAGGCGATGTTATTGTGCAAGTAAACCGTCAACGAGTAGAAAGCATTCGCGACATGAACAAAATTATCGAAGATATTCAAGGTAATATTGTGTTAGGTGTGAAACGCGGACGTGAATCTATTTTTGTATTAATTCAGTAATAATACAATAAAAGTAACAGCGGCACTTGCCGCTGTTATTTTTTTTGTGCCATCATAAAGGGATTGCTCACTAACAATAAGAATACCGTGCTAAAACTTCTAAAATTTGTACTTCCTCCTCTATTTGCCGGTTTAGGCATTGCTTTTTTAGTGGTTTTTTTTAGCCCTAACATGCGCACTGCATTGCTACCTAACGTGCCGCTACCCAGTGCAATGACTGCAAGTCATTTGAGCTTTTCTGACGCAGTTAAGCGCGCAGCGCCATCGGTTGTCACCATTTTTTCAGAAAGCATTTCTAAAGAGCCACGCTATAAACGCCAAAATACGGTGCAAGAGCTTGGTTCTGGAGTGATCATGTCACCTGACGGTTATATTTTGACTAATTACCATGTGATCAATAATGCCGATCAAATACTAGTTATTCTTACTGACGGCAGACGTTTTTTTGATGTGCAACTCATTGGCTTTGATACTATTACCGACTTAGCATTGTTAAAAATAAATGCCAATCACCTGCCTGTTATACCCGTTAACGATAACTACAGTTCGAGTGTAGGCGATTTAGTATTAGCCATCGGAAACCCACTTAACTTAGGGCAAACCATTACTCAGGGGATCATTAGCGCCACCGGTAAGCAAAAAATTACCGACAGTCCTTACAATAACTTACTGCAAATGGACGCTGCTATTAACGTAGGTAACTCTGGTGGTGCACTGGTAAATTCTAATGGCGATTTAGTAGGGATCACCTCTGCCCAGTTTAAAACCCGTGAAAACTTAAATATACAAGGGATCTTTTTTGCGGTGCCTTACACCTTGGCAAAAGAGGTAATGGGTAAGCTTATACGCCATGGTCGTGTTGTACGCGGCTATTTGGGCTTTGAAGGCACAGCGGTAGACAGTACAGGCAAAGAGGTCAATGATAGCTTAACGCCTGTTGCAGGCATGCGTATTACCAACCTAGACCCTTTAGGTCCTGCATGGCAGGCGGGTATAGAAGAGCAAGATATTGTGATTAAAATTGCTGGGCTTTCAGTGGCTAATCCACAAAATGTATTGAAAAAAATAGGCAGTACCGAACCGGGGAAAGAAATTGAATTTGAGCTTTACCGTAACGGTGAAATACAAAAAATAATGGTGAAAGTAGCAGAGCTCGAAACCAAGCTATAAAGCGCTTATTTATACTTTGGCATTAGACATAAAAAAACGCGATAGATCATCGCGTTTTTTATGGATTAGAATAATAATTGTATTAGTATAACTAATTGCTTTTGCGTTTGATGTTAGCACCTAGCGCACTAAGCTTATCTTCAATACGCTGATAACCTCTATCTACATGATAAATACGATCAACAACCGTTTCGCCTTGAGCCACAATCCCCGTTAGAATAAGACTCGCTGATGCACGAAGGTCAGTTGCCATTACTTGCGCACCCGATAAGCTTTTTGTTTCACCACAAAAGGCTGTATTGCCTTCTAAGCGAATATTAGCGCCCATCCGTTGAAGCTCAGGCACATGCATAAAACGATTTTCAAAAATAGTTTCGGTAATCGTCGCACTACCATTAGCCACCACATTTAATGCGGTAAACTGCGCTTGCATATCGGTTGGAAAACCTGGATGAGGCATAGTTTTAATATTCACCGCTTTAAGCTCTCGGCCTCGCATATCTAGGTAAATACTGTCATCGTGCACTTCTAATAACGCATTGGTTGCACGTAGTTTCTCTATTACAGGCTCAAGTGAATGAAAATCGGTCATTTTACATAGTACTTCGCCGCCAGCCATCGCTGCAGCCACTAAAAAGGTACCTGTTTCAATACGATCCGGTAATATACGGTGTTCACAACCTGATAAACGCTCAACCCCTTCAATCTCAATACGGCTTGAGCCCGCACCACTGATTTTAGCCCCCATAGCAATTAAGCAATTGGCTAAATCGATAATTTCTGGCTCGCGGGCAGCATTTTCTAGTACTGTTTTACCCTCGGCGAGCGTTGCCGCCATCAGTAAGTTTTCAGTAGCACCTACGCTGATCATTTCCATGAAAACTTCAGCGCCTTTTAAGCGACCATCTACTTTGGCATTAATATAACCGTTTTCAACGGTTATTTGAGCGCCCATACGCTCTAAGCCTTGAATATGAATATCAACTGGGCGTGCACCAATAGCACAGCCACCTGGCAAAGATACTTGTGCCTCACCAAATCGAGCGACTAAAGGGCCAAGTGCAAGCACTGACGCACGCATTTGCTTTACTAAGTCATAAGGCGCTAACGTGCTATTTACCGTTGCACCATCAATAATGAGTGAATCGCCCTGCCACTGAACATCAGCGCCTAACGTTTTCAGTAAGGCTTCGGTCGTGATGATATCGCGAAGATGTGGTACGTTAGTAAAAGTACTTTTGCCATCAGCTAATAAAGCTGCAAATAGAATCGGAAGAGCTGCGTTTTTAGCGCCAGAAATAGTTACTTCACCAGCCAGTGAAGTGCCACCTTGAATTACAAATTGATCCATCTAAGGGGCCTTATTTATTGCGGTAAAATGAATTTTTGCTCACGTTTCCACTCTGTCGGAGTAAAAGCGCGGATAGAAACAGCATGAATGGTACCGTCTGAAATAGTGTTCATTAATGGCCCATATACTAGCTGTTGCTTTTTAACACGACTTAATCCGTCAAAGCATTCACCGACAGCGATTACTTCATAATGACTGCCATTGGCTTTTACATGTACTTCAGCTAACTGAAGTTCGTCGCGTAATAATGTTTCGACTTGACTCGTTTCCATAACTCTCACTCAAATAGGGTTGTAACCTGGCCTAACTGCATAAGGTTTTGCAGTTGTTCAGGTGGGTTTTGCAATTCAAGGCGAATGCCTTGTTGCTTAAATTCTGTAAAAGAGTGAATTAACCAAGCTAAGCCGGCTGTGTCAACCCTTGTCACCTCACTTAGGTCAAAATAAAGGGTTTTATGCTCAGTTTGTCGCTTAGTGTTCAGAAGCCGTTCATTGCCAATTGAATTATGAGTCAATTCACCACTGACTCGTAGATGCTGTTCATCGACTTGGCTGATTGCCAATTTAGTCATTTGTGTCACTGCCTCTAAACTGAACCGGTAACTTACTTTTTTGCTCTAACAGGTCGCTAACGTGGTCAATACCTTGTTGGCGTAAAATGCCCTGAAGCTCACTTTGTTTTGCATCAAGTAAGCTAATGCCTTCAGCAATCATATCGTAAGCGCGCCATTCGCCACTTCTATCTTCACGTACTTTAAAATCAATTTTAATATCAGGCTTACCGGCTTCTACAATTTTGGTTTTTACCACCACCACATCTTTGCCTTTAAAAGGCTGCTCGGCAGCAAATTCAACTTGTTGATTAGTATACTGGGTAAAAACGCCAGCATAAGTGGCAACAAGGTACTCTCTAAACGCGCCAATAAAACGCTGAATATCTTCAATTGCTTTTGCTTTTTCTGCTTTGTTGGTAATGGCGCGTACCTTAGATACTTCGCTACCTAACACTCTCAGTGCAGCATATTTGTAGTCAATGTAGGGCATCAGTTCTTCTTCAACGATGACCCGTAAATGCTCTTTGTTAGTGGTTATTAACGGCTGGTCTTTGGTAATACGCTCAAAGGTATTATCAGCAACCTGACGTACCATTTTATTAGGATCAGTCAATTTCACTTCACCGGCATGTGCACTTTGTACTAGCGTGACAGTTACTAATGCGATACTTGCTAAAAATGTTTTCAACATAATAATTACTCACTACCTTGGTTGAATAAAAACTGGCCTATTAATTCTTCTAGTACCAATGCTGACTTGGTATCTGTAATAGAATCGCCGTTGGCTAATGCTTTACTTTGAACACCAAATAAATCGTCAATGGCTTGATCTTGTTCGCTGTTCGCTACATCTTCGCCTAAACATCGCTGTTTAGCTGAATCTGATGCGATAACGGGGTTAATTCCTAAATATTGTTCACCTAAAATACCCGAGGTTAAGATAGAGATGGAACTAGTGTCTGAAAAACGACACAAATACTGCGCATCAATGCTCATATTTACTACTGGTAAAAACTCTTGTGGATGCACATAAATTGACTCTACACGACCAATAACAACGCCGCCCACCTTAATGGGTGCACGTGTTTTTAATGATCCTATATTTTCAAACTTGGCGTTCAATGTGTAGGTTTCACCTGAGCCGCTAATACCCGAATTAGCCACTTTGAGCGCCAGCATTGAAAATGCCAAAATGCCCAATGCTACAAAAAAACCAACTAAAATTTCTAATTTCCGTGAATTCATTATTTAATACCCTATTAGCTGGTAAACATTACCGCTGTCAAAATAAAGTCAAAACCTAATACCGCTAGTGATGAGTGCACCACTGTCTCTGTTGTTGCCTTGCTGATCCCCTCTGATGTGGGAACACAGTCATACCCTTTGTAAAGCGCAATCCAGGTAACAACAATCGCAAATACGATACTTTTAATTAAACCGTTTAGTATGTCTTTTTCAAACGACACCTGAGATTGCATAATTGACCAGAAACTTCCCGTATCAACGCCTAGCCAATCAACCCCCACTAAATGAGCACCAATAATAGCTACAGCAGAAAAAATAAGTGCCAACATTGGCATACTAATCAAACCAGCCCAAAACCGTGGCGCTATAATTCGTCTAAGCGGGTCAATGGCCATCATCTCAAGCGATGATAACTGTTCGGTGGCTTTCATTAAGCCAATTTCAGCGGTTAACGCACTGCCTGCCCTACCGGCAAATAATAATGCGGTTACTACTGGCCCAAGTTCACGTAATAAACTGAGTGCCACTAAAGGGCCTAGGCTGTCTTCAGCGCCAAAATCAACTAAAACAGTATAGCCTTGCAGGGCTAATACCATGCCGATAAATAATCCCGACACAACAATAATCAACAGCGATTGTGAACCAACCATGTAAAGTTGGCGCACGAGTAAAGGTGTGCCTTTTTTAAAATTGGGTACATGCCATAACGCACTTGCCAGCATTTGGGTTGAACGCCCCAGTGCAGCAAATCGGCCCAGCGTTTTGTGGCCTATTTTTTGTAGTAAATCCAACATTACTGCTGCTCTCCTAACAGTTCATCTGCATAGGTTTGTGCTGGATAATGAAATGGCACTGGACCATCTGATAACCCTTTTAAAAACTGTTGAACAAGTGGTGATTCGTGCTCTCGCATCTGCTCTGGTGTACCACTGCCAATAACGCCTTGTTCAGCAATAATAATAACGTGGTCGGCAATACTCATTACTTCTGTCACATCGTGCGTGACAATTAAAGAAGATAAGCCAAGTACTTCGTTTAAAGATTTGATCAGCTTAACTAAAACCCCCATTGAAATAGGGTCTTGTCCTGCAAAAGGCTCATCATACATAATAAGTTCAGGATCAAGCGCTATAGAGCGAGCCAAAGCTGCACGACGTGCCATACCGCCAGATAACTCTGAAGGCATTAAATCTTTAGCACCACGTAAGCCAACAGCTTGTAGTTTCATTAATACCACTAAACGGATTAAATCTTCACTGAGTTGCGTGTGCTCTCGAATGGGGAATGCAATGTTATCGAACACCGACATATCAGTAAATAAGGCACCGCTTTGAAATAACATACTCATGCGTTTACGTGCCGCGTAGAGTTCTTTGCGCGACATAGCGACAATGCTGTCGTTTTTAAATAAAATATCACCGGAGTCTGGTTTAAGCTGACCACCTATTAGGCGTAGCATCGTGGTTTTGCCAATTCCGCTTGGCCCCATAATGGCAGTAATTTTACCCTCAGGTACGTCAAAGCTCATATTTTTATATATGACCCTATCGCCTCTAGAAAAGGTAACATCCTTGACTTCAACTATTGATTGCGACAAGTCGCTCTCCATAACAATACTCTCTCATATTTCTATTTTAAGGGTTTTTTAACCAATATGGAAAAAACAATTCGTAAGATTTTGTAATAGTGTCGCAAAAACAGTTATAAGATTGATTCAAGCAGCCTTAACTTTGGCTTAAAATTTCATATAAAAAGCGCCAAAGAATACTTAAAATAACCGTCTAATGTATTACACCTTATTCTTTTATTTATACTTTTATGGTGGCTTTTGTTACTATTCGCGCTATCTGAATTTACATTAATTGGCTTATCACAATGGTTACCTCGTTTGTCATTTTAATTCTTGGTTTTGCGGCTCTCGTATGGAGTGCAGACAGGTTTGTTTATGGTGCAGCAGCACTGGCTAAAAACTTTGGCGTGCCAACGCTAATTGTAGGTTTAACCGTGGTAGCTATGGGCTCTTCAGCGCCTGAAATGATGGTATCGGCTTCAGCAGCTTTGGCAAATAAAACCGATACTGCCGTGGGTAATGCAGTTGGTTCAAACATCACTAACATCTTATTAGTTTTAGGTATTACCGCCCTTTTAAGACCCTTATCAGTATCTTCAAGTACGTTAAAACGTGAAATTCCACTGGTACTGCTGGTCTCCATTGCAACTTGGTATATTTTTTCAGATAACTATTTTTCATTTTTTGAAGGTGCAGCCTTATTATTTGGCTTTGTTGTTTTTATTGGCGGACTTATTTTTGTCTCACTGCGAGCTAAAAACCAAGACGATCCGTTTGTGAGCGAAGCCTGTGACGAAGTACCTGACAATGTACCAACCAAAAAAGCTGTTTTTTGGCTGGTAGTGGGTATGATTTTACTGCCGGTTAGTTCACACTTTTTAGTTGGCTCAGCCGTTGATATCGCAAAATATTTTGGCTTAAGTGACTTGGTGATTGGTTTGACCATTATTGCTATAGGCACCAGCTTACCTGAACTTGCAGCTTCAATTGCAGGTGTACTTAAAAATGAAGATGACTTAGCGCTGGGTAACATAGTTGGTTCGAATATTTTTAATATTTTAGCGGTATTACCGCTGGCAGGATTAATTAATCCATCGGTTATTGACGCATCAGTAGCTAACCGTGATGTTATTATTATGATTGGCGCAACCTTGGCGCTAATTGCTATGTCATTGAACTTTAGAGGTCAAAGACGTATCAATAGAATAGAAGGTGGCTTGCTCATCGTCGCATTTATGATTTACCAAGGTTATATTTTTAGTCAAGTAGGATAGCCCATGGCAACGCTAAACTTTATTCAACAAGGGTTACGTGTTCTAGAGATTGAACGCCAAGCACTCAGCGATATTACACAATACGTTAATGAAAGCTTTAACCAAGCCTGTCAATTAATGTATGACTGCTCAGGTCGTATTATTGTTATTGGCATGGGTAAATCAGGCCATATTGGTAACAAAATAGCCGCCACTCTTGCCAGTACCGGCAGCCCCGCATTTTTTGTTCACCCGGGTGAAGCAAGCCATGGTGATTTAGGAATGATCACAGCAAATGACGTGGTTATCCTCATTTCAAACTCTGGTGAAACCAGCGAAGTACTTAATATTATTCCAGTATTAAAGCGCATTGGTGCCAAAATGATTGCCATGACAGGCAACCAAGGCTCAACCATGGCAACATTGGCAAATGTGCATGTGTGTATTAAAGTTGAACAAGAAGCCTGCTCATTGGGCTTAGCACCTACTGCAAGTACCACTGCCACACTCGCTATGGGTGATGCCATGGCGGTGGCATTATTAGAAGCACGCGGCTTTACTGCTGATGATTTTGCACTATCGCACCCTGGTGGTAGCTTAGGCAAGCGATTACTCTTAACTCTTAAAGATGTTATGCACAGTGGTGCTGATACGCCTATCATTAACGAGACGCAAACGATTAAAGATGCCTTAATTGAAATGTCGGCCAAAGGACTCGGCATGACCGCTATTGTTGATAGTGACCAGCAATTATCAGGCCTGTTTACCGATGGCGATTTACGCCGTATTTTAGAGCAACGTATTGACATTCATAGCACTGAAATTAATGTTGTGATGACCAAGTCGTGTACTACAGCCACCCAAGAGATGCTCGCGGCTGAAGCGTTAAATATTATGGAACAAAAACGTATTAATGGTTTAATTGTAATTAATGAGCATAATCAACCGATTGGCGCACTAAATATGCAAGACTTACTTAAAGCCGGAGTGCTATAAATGCAATTTGAAGATCTCTATCAACCGCTAAGTGATGATGCAAAGGCGCGCGCAAAAAAAGTAAAGCTATTAATTTGTGATATTGATGGTGTATTTTCTGATGGCCGTATTTACCTTGGAAACCAAGGTGAAGAACTCAAAGCATTTAACACCAAAGACGGATTTGGTATTAAAGCCCTGATTAACAGCGGTTTTGAAGTCGCCGTAATCACTGGGCGCCATTCTCATATAGTGCAGCAACGTATGAGCAGTTTAACCGTACAACATATATATCAAGGCCAAGAAGACAAGCTTATAGCCTATCAAGAATTAAAACAAAAATTAGCGCTTAGCGATGAGCAAATTGCTTATATAGGTGATGATGGCCCAGACATGCCAGTAATGGAGCAAGTCGGTTTTGCGGTTGCCGTAAACGATGCTCATCCACTTATTAAACGTTTATCACATTATGTAACCCAACTGCCCGGCGGTTTTGGGGCGGTAAGAGAGCTGACAGACTTACTTATGCTCGAAAATAACAAGCCACTAACTAGCCAAGGAACGAGTTCATGAATGTAGCGCGCATTATACTGAGCGTTTTATTCATAAGCTGTATGGTTTGGCTCTGGTATCCTTATTTTACTAAGGTTGATATTACTGCAAGCGAAGAAACACAAGTTATTGCTAAGCCTGATTATACCGCTATTGAGCTAAAACAAACGGCTTATAATGAACAAGGTAAAGTGAGCCATAAGGTAACTGCGGTAAAAATGGAGCTGTATCAACAACTCGGTTTTACCTTTTTTGAAAAGCCTATATTCACTTTATACAACGAGCAGCAAACATGGCGTATTAACGCCGATGAAGCCACCCTCTACGACGACCGTCAACTGGTGTTAGAGGGTAATGTAACCGCTCAAAACTTAGTAGATAACGCCATGATCGATACGATCACCGCCCAGACCATCAATGTTGATATAAAACTATTAACCATGCAATCACAGCAGCCTGTCGTTATTACAGGACCTAATTTAAAAATCACAGGTAAAGGCCTTGAGGCCGATTTAAAAACCGAGGTGATTAAACTTATTAACCATACGCGAACCCTATATTATGACCAATAACCTATTTAAAATTTTAATTGTTCCCTCACTATTAATTGCTTTTAACAGTAATGGCGCTGAACCTGCTGAAGCCCCCGCTGCTAATCAAATTTCAATTAGTGCAGATAAGCAAGAAGGTCAATTAAAAGAAAACGTAGGCATTTTTGAGAAAAATGTTGAAATTATTCATGGTAATCGCCGTATCACAGCTGACCGTTTAGAAGTGCATAAACGCGATGACCTAGGCGATAACAAACAGTTATTAATTGCCACAGGCAGCCCTGCATATTTTGAAGAAACACAAGCTGATGGCACCATAATGAGCGCCAGTGCTAATGAAGTGCGTTACGATGTGTCGCTGCGTTTTTTAACCTTAATCGGCGATGCAAGCATTGCTCAAGCAGGTCAAAAAATAACAGCTAAAAGTATCACTTACGATATCGAGCAGCAGTTAATTAGCGCAGAAAAAGACGAAAACTCAACAGACCGTGTACACACTATTTTAGTGCCTGTTGAAAATAAAAAAGAAGATGATAAAGGCCAACCATGAGCACATTAAAAGCAGAGCTATTAGCTAAAAGCTACAAAGGTCGTGAAGTTGTAAAAAACGTTGGCCTAGAGGTTGAAGCTGGCAGTATTGTGGGGTTACTTGGCCCTAATGGTGCAGGTAAAACCACCACTTTTTATATGATTGTAGGCCTTGTCCCTAGTGATAAAGGCAAAATATCAATTGATGATAAAGATATTACTTTATTACCGATGCACAGCCGAGCGCGTTTAGGGATTGGTTATCTACCGCAAGAGTCGTCTATTTTTAGAAAGCTGACTGTTTATCAAAACTTAATGGCTATCTTAGAAACACGTAAAGAATTAAACAAACAACAACGCGAAGATACCTTAAATAATTTACTTGATGAATTTAGCATTCAGCATATCCGCGACAGCCAAGGTATGGCCTTATCAGGTGGTGAACGTCGCCGCGTTGAAATTGCTCGCGCGTTAGCAGCAAACCCTAAATTTATCCTTTTAGACGAACCCTTTGCGGGGGTTGATCCTATCTCAGTATTAGATATTAAAAAGATTATAGAGCATCTTAAAAACCGTGGCATTGGCGTACTTATTACAGACCATAACGTGCGCGAAACACTTGATGTTTGTGAAAAAGCCTACATAGTTTCTCATGGGGAGTTAATTGCATCAGGCACTCCTGAATACGTATTAAACGATAAAACAGTACGCGATGTTTATTTGGGCGAGCAGTTCAAGCTCTAATATGTGTGTTATTCCACTAAGCATCTGCTAAGATTAATCATACTTAGGTCTGTTGACCTTTCAAGGTTGAATTTGCAGCAGTCTGTTTGGTATTTAGGCAAGGCAGAGCCTATGTGGTGTGGTATTCCCCATAAATAGGCGATAACGCAGCATCAATGCCAAACAGGCGCTGCCCTTCGGGTTCTGCCTAGGGACGATTTACTCTTTGTTGCCTACATGGATGTAGGTAAGGAGCGTGAGCAGGACGCGGAAGCTTTGCTCGGTTTTGACTTAGCCCACTAGGTTACAAACCTCGCGCCGCAATTAAACCGCCCCTAGTTTGAACAAATTTTAATCCGTAAAGGTCAACAGACCGTAATTTAAAAGGATTGTTAGAGATAAATGAGGCAATCATTACAGCTGCGCATGGGCCAGCAACTTACAATGACTCCACAGTTGCAACAAGCAATTCGCTTATTGCAACTCAGTACATTGGATCTCCAGCAAGAAATTCAAGAAGCGCTCGATAGCAACCCCTTGCTTGAAGTTGAAGAACACGATTACAGCGAAGACACTGCAGGTAAAAACGAACAAAAAGCCGATAACGATGACTTAACGCTAAGTGCCTCAGCTGACGATAAACCTAGCGAGGATGAGCAAGATAGCGGCGAAGCAATGACCAAAGACACCATTAGCGATGATATGGCTATGGATGTTACTTGGGATGAATATATGAGCGCTGCGCCTGCCTCTTCATCGGGCCCAATGCCAGAAGATGAATCTATTTATCAAGGCTCTTCGACTGAAACGCTGCATGAGTATTTAATGTGGCAACTTCAACTGACGCCGTTTAGTCCTACCGATGAAGCGATAGCTATTGCAATTGTAGAAGCTGTGGACGACTCAGGGATTCTAACCCTTAGCTGTGAAGAAATATTAGAAAGCTTTAACCAAGAAAACGACGGCGAAGATGAAGTTGAACTTGACGAAATAGAAGCGGTACTAAAGCGTATTCAACTATTTGATCCAGTGGGAATAGCCGCGCGTAGTTTACAAGAGTGCTTGTGTATTCAGCTAAATCAATTTGATAAAGACACACCTTTTTTAAACGAAACAAAAATGATCTTAACCGATCATATTGATTTACTTGCTGCACGTGACTATCGCACGTTGATGAAAAAAACAAAGCTTAAAGAAGATGAGCTTAAAGAAATCATGACGTTGATTCATACGCTCAGCCCAAAACCGGCAGACACTATTGTTAGAGAAGAGTCTGAATACGTTATTCCTGATGTGTCGGTTAAAAAAGTTAAAGGTCGTTGGGTAGTTGAATTAAACCCAGATAGCATGCCTAAGATCAGAGTAAATAGCCAATATGCAGCTATGTCGCGTACGGTTAAATCAAGTGGTGATAGCCAGTTTATTCGCTCGCACTTACAAGAGGCTAAATGGTTTATAAAAAGCTTAGAAAGTAGAAATGACACGCTACTTAAAGTAACCAACTGTATTGTGCAACAGCAACAGGCCTTTTTTGAACACGGTCCTGAGGCTATGAAGCCTATGGTGCTTAACGATGTGGCTGAAATGGTGGAAATGCACGAGTCGACTATATCGCGTGTTACTACGCAAAAATACATGCATACACCACGTGGCATTTTTGAGCTTAAATATTTCTTTTCAAGCCATGTAAGTACTGAAAATGGTGGCGAATGTTCATCAACAGCAATACGTGCATTAATTAAAAAATTAATCGCTGCAGAAAACTCAGCTAAACCATTGAGTGATAGTAAAATTGCAGATATATTGGCAGAGCAAGGAATTAAAGTAGCGAGGAGAACCATTGCAAAATATCGCGAATCTCTAGCTATTCCCCCGTCTAATCAACGTAAAAGTTTGATTTAAGGCGTACAACAAAGAGGAAAATGTTTATGCAACTGAATTTAACTGGTCGCCATGTAGATATTACCGACTCGCTTAGAGACTACGTAAATAGTAAATTTTCGAAGTTACAGAGGCACACTGATCACATAACGAATGTGCACGTTATTCTCGATGTAGAAAAACTAAACCAAAAAGCTGAAGCAACCGTTCATGTTAGTGGCGCTGAGATTTTTGCCTCTACTGAGCATCAAGATATGTATGCCGCTATAGACTCGCTCATTGACAAGCTAGATCGTCAAGTAATTAAACACAAAGAGAAACTTGCTCGACACTAACACTATGAAACTAAGCTCACTTATCTGTCAGGACTGCAGTAAAGCTGCGGTCCTTTTTAATAGTAAAAAAAGAATTTTAGAATTTATCAGTGAATTGGCTCACAATAAGCTGCCCTATTTAACACAACAAGATATTCTTAATGCATTAACTGCAAGAGAAAAGCTTGGAAGTACAGGCATTGGCCGAGGCATTGCTATTCCACATGGTCGCATGAGTGGAGCTCAAGAGCCCCTTGCTTTGATTTTAGTGAGCGAAACAGCTATTAATTTTGATGCGATTGATAACCGGCCGGTTGACATTTTTGTCGCGTTAATTGTTCCCGATGGCGATAATCAGCAGCATTTGAAAACGCTAGCCACGATTGCTGATAAGCTCAATGATAAAGAATTTTGTAAACAGTTACGCGCCGCCAAATCGGATAGCGAACTATATCAGGTTATCGTCAGTCAATCGTAGTAACAAAGAAAGGTGATAAATGGAATTAATAATTATAAGCGGTCGTTCAGGGTCAGGTAAATCTGTGGCGTTACGCGTTGTGGAAGACTTAGGTTATTATTGTGTAGACAATATTCCTCTTAATTTATTACCATCATTAGTGCGCAGTGTTTCCGACAGTTATAATAAAATTGCCGTGAGTGTTGATGTACGTAACCTACCTAAAGAGCAACAGCAGTTTAATGAAATCATTGAATATTTACCTGGTTTTACTAAACCAACGGTATTTTATTTAGACAGTGACGATCAAACATTAATAAAACGCTTTTCGGAAACGCGTCGTCTCCACCCTTTATCTATTGATTCTTTGCCGCTTGATTTAGCCATAAAAAAAGAAAAACAACTGCTTGATGTATTGATTAATCGTGCTGATTATATGATTGATACCACAGATTTAAGTGTGCATCAGCTTGCTGAATCTATTCGTGAAAAAATACTCGGAAAAAAAGATAAACAACTGATCATTACCTTTGAGTCATTTGGTTTTAAACACGGCATCCCTAAAGAAGCAGATTACGTATTCGATGCCCGTTTTTTACCAAACCCGCATTGGGAGCCTGAACTTAAGCCACTTACGGGGCTGGATCAACCAGTAAAAGACTACCTAGCAAGTCACAGCATAGTGCAAAAATTTACATGGCAAATTCAAACATTTGTGCAAACATGGCTGCCGCATTTAGAACGAAATAACCGCAGCTACTTAACCATTGCAATTGGCTGTACCGGTGGGCAACACCGCTCTGTTTATTTAGCGCAAACCATTGGTGAAAGCTTTGCAATGAGTCATCCTAATGTAAAAATTCGCCACCGAGAACAAGAATAAAATCAAAGCTTGCGAGAACATGTCATGCGGTTAGAAAATACATTTTTAATAAAAAACAAATTAGGATTACACGCTAGAGCGGCGACAGTATTAGCTCAGCTTTCTGTGCAATTTGATGCCACAATCACTTTATTTCAAGATGACAAACAAGCCGCTGGCGATAGCGTGCTGGCACTTATGTTACTCGAAAGCAGCCAAGGCAAAGAAGTTAAGGTGGTATGCGAAGGCCCCGACGCTGAGCCTGCACTTAGCGCAATAGGTGAACTCATCGACCAACGATTTAATGAGCAAGAATAAAAAAGTTCATTATTAACTCATCATCCTAAGCTTAGGTTAATAGTGGTTGAGTTAGTTTGCTCACATAAAGTAAGATAAACTAAAATTGAATAGCATTTATACCCTTCCAGCATGTAATACAATTTAATTAAGGACGCCAATGCCTGAAGCTTTAGAACAAGATATTCCACTACAACAACTAAAACAGGTGACTAAGTCACTAAATAGTGGTCAATTTGTTCAAGTTAGACGCATGCTGGCAAAAACGGCGCCTTGTGATACCGCACTTCTTTTAGAATCATCCCCGCATAAAATTCGCCGTATGCTCTGGCAGCTTGTTGATCCTGATGTACAAGGTGATGTGCTTGAAGAGCTGTCTGAAGATGTACGTTTGGGTATTATTGCGCAAATGGCACCCGAGCACATTGCTGCCGCAACCGAAGACATGGGCCATGATGACTTAGGGGAAGTACTACGTAGCCTACCTGACACCGTTTATAAAGATGTTGTTAGCGCTATGGATATTCAAGATAGAGAACGTGCAACGCAGGCTTTATCGTATCAAGAGCGCTCTGCTGGCGCATTGATGAATATAGATACCGTTACTATTCGCCCCGATGTGACTCTAGATGTGGTACTGCGTTATATTCGCTTACGCGGCGAATTACCTGAGGGTACAGATGACTTATATGTGGTTGATGAAAATAACTGCTTTTTAGGCGCCCTATCGCTGAGTACTTTATTAACTAATCCCCCTGAAAAAATTGTTCATGAGTTAATGGATGAAGACTGTGAGTCTATTCCTATTTCAATGGATGAGAGCGAAGTTGCACAATTGTTTGAGCGTCATAACTGGATATCGGCACCGGTTGTTGATGACAACGCACACTTGCTTGGGCGGATCACCATTGATGATATCGTTGATGTTATTCGTGAAGACGCTGAGCACAGTTTACTGGGTTTAGCGGGTTTAGATGATGAAGAAGATACCTTTGCACCTGTGTTGAAAAGCTCTAAAAAGCGCTCAATTTGGCTGGGTGTAAACTTACTAACTGCATTGCTGGCTGCAATTGTGGCGAGCTTTTTTGAAAACACCTTAGCTATATTACCAATTCTTGCTGTGCTCAATGGTATTGTCCCGTCAATGGGTGGGGTTGCAGGCAGCCAAACCTTAACTTTGGTTATTCGCGGTATCGCGGTGGGCCATATCAACCAAACTAACCAACGTTTTTTATTATTAAAAGAACTCGCTATCGGCGCGATTAACGGTATGGTTTGGTCTATCCTAATTGCCGGTGTCGTTGCGCTTTGGCAATGGGATTTCAAACTCGGTGGTGTTTTAGCGTTTGCTATGTTTATGAATTTAGTTGCAGCAGGTATTGCGGGTGCTAGTATCCCACTATTGCTTAAAAAAATGAAAATAGATCCAGCACTTGCAGGCAGTGTGGTACTAACCACGGTAACTGATATTGTTGGTATATTTGCCTTCTTAGGTACTGCGACTTGGTTATTGATTTAATCTTTTTATAAACAAAAACACCGCATCAATACGCGGTGTTTTTGTTTAAGCCGATAGTTACTTTACATAAGTTAAGGCTACTTAGCGCGTTGGCGATTACCACCTACCTTAGGTTTAGTGTTGGCTTTTTTAAACTGGCTAAAGCCAGTATGACGAGTCAGCGCAGGACGACCGCCCTTGTTACCTTTTCCGCCTTTGGTTTGTCTTTCATCTCGTCCTTCTTCAGGGACTAAACAGTTAGGTCCTTTACCAATAAGCTTGGCTTTGCCCATGTTACGCAGGGCTTCGCGGATCATTGGCCAACCGGCAGGATCGTGATAGCGTAAAATCGCTTTATGCAAACGACGTTGGCGCGCTCCCTTAGGCACAGGTACTTGCTCCGTATTATTTTTAATATTACGTAGCGAGTTCATTTCTGTGTGGTAAATGGTGGTTGCGTTGGCCATCGGTGATGGATAAAAATTTTGTACCTGATCAAGCTTAAAATCATTCGATTTCAACCATAAAGCCATGTTTACCATGTCTTCATCTTTAGTCCCCGGGTGAGCAGAAATAAAGTATGGAATTAAATACTGCTTTTTACCCGCTTCTTTTGAGTACTTATCAAATAACGCTTTAAATTCATCATAGGCGCCCATACCTGGTTTCATCATTTTTGATAATGGGCCATCTTCTGTGTGCTCAGGTGCTATTTTTAAATATCCACCAACATGATGGGTTACTAGCTCTTTAACGTAACGAGGATCACGTACTGCAAGGTCATAACGCACGCCCGAAGCAATTAAGATCTTTTTGATCCCTTTAACCTCACGCGCCTTTTTATATAAGTCGATAGTGGGTGTGTGATCGGTATCCATATGCTTACAAATATCAGGATACACACACGACAAGCGACGGCACGTACTCTCTGCTTTTTTGCTGGTACAACGCAGTTTGTACATATTTGCAGTTGGCCCACCTAAATCAGAAATAACCCCCGTAAAGCCCGGCACTTTATCTCTAATTTGTTCAATTTCTTCGATAATCGATTCTTGAGAACGGCTTTGTATTATGCGCCCCTCATGCTCGGTAATAGAACAAAACGAACAGCCGCCAAAACAGCCGCGCATAATATTTACCGACGTTTTAATCATATCGTAAGCAGGGATTTTATCATCGCCATAACTTGGATGTGGTATACGCTGGTAAGGTAAACCAAACACGTCATCCATTTCCTGAGTTTCAAGCGGATAAGCCGGCGGATTCACCCAA
This sequence comes from Pseudoalteromonas sp. APC 3495, assembly GCF_030407645.1. Taxonomy (NCBI): domain Bacteria; kingdom Pseudomonadati; phylum Pseudomonadota; class Gammaproteobacteria; order Alteromonadales; family Pseudoalteromonadaceae; genus Pseudoalteromonas; species Pseudoalteromonas sp. APC 3495. Next base: position 40,881 of record NZ_JASDDA010000009.1, read on the forward strand.
ATAGAACGATCGCCATGACGCTGAAATAACGCCCTTGCACAACCTGGGTTGGTTTCTTGATGTAAAATACGTGATGCATGGGCATACAAAGGCTTATTAACGCTAACCTGCTCAAATGCCGGCAGTTTAACGTAAGTTTTTTCCCACGGCTTAGGACGAGCAGGCTGGATGGTAATTGGTTTTGCAGCTTCTGCTTGTAAATCGATGCCGGCTTGCTTAAATTCTGATTTAGCACAGCCCACATCATCCGCGCCATAAGGATTAGGAATAGGGTCTATTTTACCAATTTTATCAATGGCTGTTGAGTCACTGCCACGCCAACCAGGTAAAGGCTCTTTACGAATAACTGCCGTGCCTCTAACATCCTGTATGGTATCGATGGTTTCACCGGCAGCGATACGATGCGCTACTTCAACTAACGGGCGTTCGGCATTACCATAAATTAAAATATCGCCTTTAGCGTCAAATAATACGCTACGACGTACTTTTTCTTGCCAGTAATCATAATGAGCAATACGGCGCAGACTGGCTTCAATGCCCCCTAACACTAATGGCACATCTTTGTAGGCTTCACGACAGCGTTGTGAATAAATGATCACTGCGCGATCTGGGCGTTTACCGCCGACATTTCCTGGTGTGTATGCGTCATCATGGCGCATTCGTTTTTCAGCGGTGTAACGATTGATCATCGAGTCCATATTACCGGCTGTAATACCAAAAAATAAGTTAGGCTTACCCAATGCCATAAACGCATCTTTAGAGTTCCAATCTGGTTGAGCAATAATACCCACTCTAAAACCTTGCGCTTCTAGCACTCGGCCAATTACGGCCATCCCAAAACTAGGATGGTCTACATAAGCATCACCGCTAATAATAATAATATCGCAGCTATCCCAGCCAAGCGCGTCCATTTCTTCGCGTGTTGTTGGTAAAAATGGAGCTGTGCCATAACACTCAGCCCAATACTTGGGGTATGAGAATAAGGCGCGTTCAGCTTTTAATGTGCTCATAAAATTGGCCGTTCAATAACAAAAGGCGCGAATTATACCCTATCGACATCCCCGTTGATATAGCACAAAATGAAAGCGCTGATTAAAAATTGTTTACCTTTATTGCATTACTAAAACTAATAAATCATCTAAACTTATTACGGCTAATGTCTGCTTTTGGAATAATACAAGGTAGATAAAATAGATCAAAAGCAACCGTGACTTCGTTAAACTATTAAATAATTAATAATTGATAGACGCTGTAAATTAAAATAGATGAGGAATACCTATTAAACTACTTAAAAAAATAATGCAGTTTTCAATCATATTGCTTCTGGTTTTTGTTGTCGTTGGATTATTGTTACCACAAAATTATCATGTGCAAAAAAGTATAAAAATTAATGCACGCGCTCCCGTAATAAAGTCATTAGTGGAGGACTTTACCCAGTGGTATAAATGGTCGCCGTGGCAACAAATAGACCCTAATATTAAGTTTAATATTGGAGAACCGAGCTCTGGCGCAGGAGCCTACCAATCTTGGGAAGGTAAATGGGGCAAAGGCGAAATGACAATATCGTCATTAAGCGATAATGAAGTTGTATTTAGTGTGTTATTTAATCAAGAGCATATTATCACTAGCAAATTACTATTTAGCCCGCACACAAAAACCGTCACGTGGCATATAGAAGGACAAGCAACGATGCCGCTTATTTCTGGGTACGTTGCTATATCTGCTGAAAATATATTAGGTAATATAGTGACCCTAGGATTAAATAACCTAAAAACGGTCGCTCAACTCAGTGATGCACAAGCAATAATGGAAAGCCATGACAGTCAAAACCGCACAAGCCAGGATTAAACTTGCCAATATTATTGAGTCACTGCTAGGTTACTCGGTCACAAAAGTGAGCAATACGCCTGCCATTGATGAAAAAACCTATAATCCTCAAGGTAAAGCCAAATCGCTTTATAGTATTAATAGCGAGCATTCAATTTTAGCGCGTGCTCAAAAACGACAAGACTTACTACTGATTAAACAGCAACAAAATATTGAGACTATTTTAGCCTTAGCAATGGAGTTTTGTCCTGATGTTGCTTGCGCTAAGCAGCCCGATGCTGATTGGGTGGAGCACTTTATAGCCTTATGTGAAGATACCTCAAATCAATCTATGCAAGTGTTGTGGGCAAAAATTTTTACTGGCGAAACCATTAGCCCAGGTACTTTTTCTATTAAAAGTTTACAAACACTTAAGCACATGACCCAGCGCGAAGCCGATTCATTAAGAAAGTGCGTGTCTATTTCTGGATATAACGAAAAGGATAGCAGCCACCTAATATTCTTGGGGTATTACAAAAAACCCTCATTATTTGATTTACTAGGTAAAGGCAATAAAGTGTCATTAAGCATAGGTAAAAGCGGCGTGAGCTTTCCAGACGTACTAACTTTAATGGATTTAAACTTGCTGTATCGTAAAGAAATAGAGTCAGCGGCATTAAAAGTAGGACAAGAGTTCACCCTATCCTTTTTATCACAAAAACTAACCTTAAAAGCAAAAAGTAACGATTTGGTGCTTAGCTATTATAAGTTTACTCAAACAGGTGATGAACTATTTAGATTAATGAACTACCCGATTAACAAGGTGTACAAACAGTTAATTGGTTCAGCATTTGAAGGGGAGTTTGAATTAGTTTGGCATTCTTTAAAATAGCAAACAGAGATGACTAAAGCGTGTGTTAGCTTTTAAAAATAAGAGCCACACAAGGTGGCTCAAAATAATACTTTAATTAAAAGTGAACCTGAATACCGGCAAACGGACCCGATGCATCAATATCAGTATTAATATCATCGACATCATCAAGTTCTAAAACCATAGAGCGGTAGCCCGCTTTAACCGCAACATCAACCGCTAGGTTATCAATAAACTCCCAAGCAATACCCATTTGGTAATCTTGTACTTTACTGTCATCTATGGCTAAAAAGCTGCCTTCAGCAAAAACACTTAAACCACTAAATGGTAAACCCGCTTCAAAACGTCCATATACTAACGGCACAACACCAGAGAACTCTTCGATTTCAGTAAAGTTAGCGCCACCTTGTTGTGATGTACCTGTTACAACAAGCTCACCATCAAACTGCTTAGCATTAAGACCTAAATCAATTGAGATTAAATCGTTATCAAAAATCTCGTAGTAAAGAATATAATCAATGTGCGATAAGTCAGTCACTGAATTAACATCAGTGCCAACAATATAATCAGTACCGTTAAAACTAAATGTGTCTTCAAGCACTGTTGAGCCGTTTAATTCAAGCTCAGTGTATTTTAACTTTAAGTTTGGCACTAATGGCACTGGGTGCTCAAGCGCAGCGTAATAACTTACAAAGGTTTCATCTTCAAAGTTGAAGTTTTGCAGGGCGTTATTGTTATCAGAAAAGCTACCGTCATTATCTGCTTTCCAACCATCAACCCCTACATATAAACCCAATACAGTGTCGGCTTGTGCTACAGGGGCTAAACATGCCATTGATAAGGCTGCTGCTATACAATACTTTTTCATTTTTTATCCTTGCGCTAATAATTCGCTAAGTTCAATTAGTGCCGCATTGGCTCTAGAAATATAATTTGCCATAACAAGTGAATGGTTGGCGACATAACCAAATCCATTACCGTTTAAAATCATTGGGCTCCATACCGTTTCTTGGGTTGCTTCAAGCTCGCGTATAATTTGTTGCAAGCTGACACGGGCGTTCTTTTTATCAAGCACATCGGCAAAATCATATTCAACCGCCTGTAAAAAGTGCAGTAAAGCCCAAGTAGCACCACGTGACTCATAAAATACATCATCAATTTCCCACCATGATGTTTTTATTTGTTGTTGTAAAGGCGTATAGGTGGCCTGTGTATTTGAAGAGTTACCGGCGAGGTCAGTGTTAACCTTATCTTGACCCACGCTTGCACTTAAACGCTGACTTAAGCTGCCTAAACGCTTTTCAGCTTCTTTTAACCAACTGCGTAGGTTATCTGCACGAGAGTAAAATTGGCTATCGCGCTCATGCTGATTGGCTATTTGAGAACGATATACCATTAAATAATCAATTCCTTTTTGGTATTCACCCTCAGCACTTGGCCATGCCCATGCTTCAGAGCTGATATTAAATTGTGGCTGAGCTTTTTTGAGCGCTTCGTGTTCAGTTGATTGCGATTGTGAGCGGCTAAAATCTTTTCGCATAGACAACGCTAAATCACGCACCATTTCCAGCGCACCATACTCCCAGGCCGGCATATTGTCCATTATTACGCTCGGTGGTAGCACATCATTTGATAAGTAACCGCCTGATTTAGTTAAAAGCGTATCAGCTACAGTGATGAGTGTTGAAGTTGTTACATAACCTGTGACCAGTTTTTCACTGCGTTGCTGCGCTTGTTGCTTAGCATTTTGCACAACATCAAAACGTGAAGGCTCTATACTCCAGTACACTGCAATGGCGTAAAACACGACAAATAACAGTACCAGTGCCGTTATTATTTTTCCTTTATGCTGTGACATTTATCCTCCTAATGATGACTATGATCTTTCGATGCTTTTACCGGCTCTGCTTGTGAGGCTAACGAAACGACTTTTGCATTGGTAAATACTCGGTTCCCGTCTTCAAAATATAGCGTGAGTTTACGTTCTTGACCTACTTTTAACGGTTCTTGTGGTTCAAACACCATTAAATGATAGCTGCCTGGCTTAAAATCGAGTTGTTGGTGAGCTTTAATAAGCAATGATTCGACTTTTTGCATTTTCATCATACCGTCAGCGTGAACGTGCTCATGAATTTCAACACGCCCTAGGCCATCAATTGTCGCTTTAGTCAACGTTGCTGGTACATTGCTGTGGTTTTTAATACTAAAGTAAGCCACACTGGCTTTGGTTGCCGGCAAAAACTCTCTTACTTGCGCATGTGTTACTTGTAGCTGCGCAACAACACTATCGTGTTCATGTCCTTCGTGCGCCATTAACGAAGACGAAAAAACACCCACCATTAATGCACTTGCTATCGAAATACATTGTTTAATCATCAGTAAAATCCTTGTTAAAACAAAAAAATATAGTTCAAATTTATCATAATTCCCTTATGTTAGGCAGCTAATTTAAGCTCAAGAGACGACTTTTTTGTTATCTGCGATTAACCAACACAGCCCTGCTACAAACAATAACGGCCAAGCAATCATCAATGATCCGAATAAAAAAGCTAAAATAGTACCAGCCAGTGCCACCATCGCCGCGCCAACTAACCCCATCGTCACTAAAGCAACAATCGCAATAACAACGATAATAGCAACTAATGCACCAATGAGCTCTATACCTGTCCAGCTAATATCTGAGATCCATAGCGGAAACTGCCACACATCAAAGTGAATAATTGAACCGCTATTAATTAAAAACAACGCAACAATAACTAGGCACACGGCGAATGTTTTCATGCTGCTCTCCTTACACTGCTTTTTCTTCAAGGCAACAGTGAGCAATTAAATAACCTAGCGCCACTGCAAACGGAAAACTTAAAAATAATAAAACAGTCACTAAGCGAGTAGACCATACCGGAAAGTCTAGTCGGTAAGCTAACCCACTACAGACGCCTGATATTTTTTTGTTAAGCGTATTTTTGTACCAACGACGGTGTGTATTAAAACTATTCATAACAATCTCCTTAAGCTGTTTGTTTATTAGCAGTATTTAAACTTGCTTTTAAACTAGCCAGTTCTGCATCAATTTTTTCATTTTTAACCAGTGACTCAATTTGCATAGCTGTATTGCTCGCAGTATCTGTGAGCTCATACGCTTCAACTTGCGACTCTACACTTTCAACGCGGCGCTCTATTTGCTCAAATCGTGATAAGGCAAAAGCCACTTTATCGCTTTGTAGTTGCGTATTTATTTTTGCCCTTGCTTCAACTACGTTTTCACGCTTTGTAAGTTGTGCTTGTTTTGCTTTTGCCTGCATCATTTTTTGTTGTAAGCGCTCGCAGTCTTCTGTGATTTTTACAATTGATTGCTGCAATGTTTCAAGCTGCGTTTGCAAGCACCCTATGCTTTGTTCAACTGTGTGTTTTTCGGCTAATGCTGATTTAGCTAAATCGTCACGATTTTTTTTCACAGCATGCTCAGCTTTTAATTGCCAATTTGCGAGCGCTTGCTGTTTGTTACTTATTTGACGTTTAATGCTCTTTTCTTCACATAAAAGTGCAGCTGCCGTACTACGACACTCATTAAGCGCTTCTTGCATTTCAGTAAGCATTAAATTGAGTAACTTTTCTGAGTCTTCTGCTTTATCAAGCATAGCTACAATATTTGCTTGAATGACGTCGTTTACGCGGTTAAATATGCCCATGTTATTCTCCTGATGATTTTTATTTATACATCAACTGGATTCCAAGAGTTATGCCAACAACTTAAAATGGTTTTATTTTCATTAAATATCATGTGGTTAAGTTATTTTAAGTAGGTAAATTAATGACTCGCCACTGAATGAAATTAAGTCGAATTGGCTAATAAATTAAACTTTTGACCAAAATTTGGGATCAAAAAAAGCCACCTGAGGTGGCTTTTTTCTATACAGAGGATCTGTTATTCGGGTACGTAACTTAGTGCTTTATCCATAACACTCAAATCAGCTTGCTTGCCATGGCCATTTTCAGATAAATGGCGTCTAAAACCACGCGCACCGGGTTGTCCCTGAAAAATACCCAACATATGGCGAGCAACATGCCAAAAGTTAGCGCCTAAACGCATCTCTTCTTCAATGTAATCATACATAGAGCGCACAACATCATGACGTGACTGAGTATTAGCAGCATCACCATATATTTTTTCATCAACTTCATTTAGCATAAATGGATTGCTGTAAGCCTCTCGCCCAACCATCACCCCATCTATGTACTGTAAATGCTCAAGACTTTGCTCAATGGTTTTAACACCGCCATTAATACTTAAATCAAGTTGTGGATAATCTTTTTTAAGCTGGTAAACACGGGGGTAGTTTAGCTCAGGAACTTCGCGATTTTCTTTTGGACTCAACCCCTTTAGCCATGCCTTACGGGCATGAATAATAAAATCATCACAGCCTACTTTATGCGATGCTTCAATAAGCGCACATAAGAATTCATAGGAATCTTGCTCATCAATACCAATGCGCGTTTTTACCGTAACAGGAATACTGACTTCACTTTTCATTGCAGCAACACACTCTGCCACAAGCTCGGGCTCTGCCATTAAACAGGCACCAAAACGCCCATTTTGCACACGATCTGATGGGCAACCTACGTTAAGGTTTATTTCATCATAACCGCGCTCACCTGCAAGCTTGGCACACTGTGCTAGCGCTTGCGGATCTGAGCCCCCCAGCTGCAGCGCTACTGGGCCTTCATGTTGATTAAAGTGCAAATAGTCACCACGGCCAAACAAAATAGCACCTGTGGTGATCATTTCAGTGTAGAGCACGGTGTGCTTTGTCATTTTACGATGAAACGTACGACAATGGCGATCAGTCCAATCGAGCATGGGGGCAACAGAAAAGCGTCGATTTAAAGTACGTTTATCCAAAATGTAGTCCTCAAAAATTTATAATTTAAGCACAGCTTAAAAGGCGCTGCATTTTACACAAAAGCCCCATGCGCAGCAATATTAAGCAAACACCTGCAAGCCAAAGTATTGTGCGATACCATTTAAAATATTCGTTACTGCGACTGAGCTTAAAATTAACCCCATAATTCGGCTAATAATACTTGCCCCACTATCACCTATTATTTTATGTACATGCGTAGCAAGTAATAACAAAATAAGTACCACCACTAAAACGGCCAGCATCATTGATGAGGTAATCATTTGTTCAACCCAAGTATATTCTTCATTACGCGTCATTAATACCGCACCTAACATAGCGCCTGGGCTTGCAATTGAGGGTATAGCCAGCGGAAAAATAGCGGTTTCAGTGCTATCGCGAACACTTTTAATTTCAGCTTCGGGTTTACTTTCACCAAACGTCATGGAGAGTGCAAAAATTAATAAGATCAACCCACCGGCTATTTGAAATGCCGATAGTGGAATCTCAATCACATTGAGTAATTGCTCACCGGCAACCACAAAAAATAACAGTACTAAAGCAGATACACCCACTGCTTTAAAAATTACTTTACGCTTAAACTTGTCGTCATCACCCCGAGTTACGGCGATAAAAACCGGAATTGTGCCGATTGGATCGATAACTGCAAAAAAGAAAATAAATATGGCTAATAGTTCATGCATTAATGAATACCTTTTCACAAAAGCGGTTAATAAAACGCTGCAACTACAATACAGTATGTTAGTATATCACGGCAAAGTAAGGATGAGAGAAGATGAATATAGAATCACTCGTAAGTAAAGCAAAACAAGTATGCGACAACCGTGGTGCGCGATTCACACCTATTCGCGAAAAGGTATTTCGTTTATTAGCAAGCGCTCAAGGTGGTGTGGGTGCATACGATTTGCTAGAGCAATTAAAAGTCACTGAAACAGGCGCAAAACCTGCGACAATTTATCGTGCTTTAGACTTTTTAGCAGAACTCGGTTTTATTCATAAAATTGAAAGCACTAACGCATTCATGTTGTGTCATCACTTTGATCATATTCATCCTGTTCAATTACTAATTTGCGATACATGTGGGTTTGTTAAAGAGCTGCATTCAACAGTAATTTCACATGAGCTCAATAACTTAGCAGCCGAAAGTGGCTTTGTAGTTTCTGGGCAAACCATAGAAGCACACGGTAAATGTGACGCTTGTCGAGCATAGCTGAGCGACTATAGCTATACTTTACGTATACCCTCTATCAGTACCAATTTAAGGATATATAATATGAATGTAGAGTTCATTAATCCCTTTTTATCTTCTTTGATGAATGTATTGAGCACCATGGCTCAAACTCAGTTAAAACCAGGTAAACCTCGCATTAAAACCGATGAAGTAGCCTGTGGTGATGTATCGGGATTAATTGGTATGGTTGGCCCCCAAACTCGCGGTTCATTTTCAATAACCTTCGACGAAAGTTTAGCGCTGACTATAATGGAACGTATGTTAGGTGAGCGACCTGACAGCGTAAATGAAGAAGTCACTGACATGGTCGGCGAAATAACCAATATGGTCACCGGTGGTGCTAAAAACCTATTAGGTGAAAAAGGCTATGACTTTGCCATGGCAACCCCCATTGTTGTGTCTGGTAAAAACCATACTATTACGCATAAAAGTGACGGCAAAAAAATTATTATGCCATTTACCAGTGATGCAGGTAATGCAAACATTGAAGTGAGCTTCGATAAGCTATGAGCTGGTCGCAAACCACGATTACATTAAAGCCTCGCTCGCGGGGCTTTCACTTAATTGATAACGACATACTGACTAAACTCCCACAGCTGAGCCAACTAAAAATAGGTTTATTACACTTATTTATTCAACACACCTCTGCCAGCTTAACCATTAATGAAAATGCCGATCCGACCGTGCGTATGGATATGGAAAGCCACTTCAATCAGTTTGTACCTGAGCGCCAGCCTTATTATCGTCATGACTATGAGGGCGATGATGATATGCCTGCTCATATTAAAACCAGCACTTTAGGTTGCGAGTTAACGATACCTATTAATGATGGTCAATTAGCGCTGGGGACTTGGCAAGGAATATACTTAGGCGAACATCGCGACCATGGCGGGGCTAGGCGTATTATTGCCACTTTGCAAGGCGAAACGTTTTAGAGCTAGGTTTTAGGTTTTACAACACAGATCGTTCGCATCCATTGAGTACTTCAAATCTAATAAAAATTATATAAATTAAATTTATAATGATTCACATGTGGATTATTGTTTGCTATTTGAAAATGAATATCTGGAAAGTAAATAAGATTGGAGCGGTACACGAGGCTCGAACTCGTGACCTCGACCTTGGCAAGGTCGCGCTCTACCAACTGAGCTAGTACCGCATTATATGAAGATTCTAGGTCCTAGGTTCTGTCAAAATTAAACCTTGTTCCTTTCGCCTTGAATCTTTATTTCTACTACAATTTCTTTTGGTGAGAAATTGGAGCGGCACACGAGGCTCGAACTCGTGACCTCGACCTTGGCAAGGTCGCGCTCTACCAACTGAGCTAGTGCCGCATTCAAAATAGTCAGTAATTCGTCCGTTGGTGCGCGACAGGGCGCGTTCAACATTCTGGCAACTGAGCTAGTGCCGCATTCAAAAGTCAAAGCTCAAACACACTAACCCCGCGGGGGTTATCGTCTTGAGCGGGGCAGGATTCTACAATAATTAGGGTGCTTTGCAAGTATTTTTTATAAATTAAAAAACTTTTCTCGGTAAACCTTTAATTCCATAATCGAATCTTTAATGTCGTCTAACGCTAAATGTGACCCTTTTTTATTCACTTGAGCCAATACATCTGGTTTCCAACGACGAGCAAGTTCTTTAATGGTACTTACATCTAAATTACGGTAATGAAAAAAGTCTTCAAGCTCACGCATATACTTATTCATAAAACGACGGTCTTGGCCAATCGAGTTACCACACATAGGTGAAGCACCCGCTGGTACCCATTGCTTTAAAAACGCGAGGGTTTGCTCAGCGGCATAAGCTTCATCGAAAGTACTTGCCTTACAACGCGCTGTAAGCCCTGATTTGCCATGCTGAGTTGTACACCACTCATCCATACCATCAAGTAGTTCATCACTTTGATGAATGGCAATGGTTGGGCCTTCGGCTAATATATTCAGATCAGCGTCAGTGACAACAGTTGCAATTTCAAGTATTTTGTCAGTCTCTGGTTCAAGTCCGGTCATTTCCAGATCGAGCCAAATTAAATTTGATTTATTAATAGTCATAATTACCTTAAACGGTGCTTTTCTTTAGATCCAACGCATTTCGATATATCATATTAGCATCAACCGTCGAGCTAAAGCTTTTTTTGGCAAACTCGGCATTTAACTCAGGTTATAGGCCTCAAGTGGCAAAACAGAAAAAATTAAGTAAAGGCCAATCCCGTAGGATCAAGGCCAATCATCAAAAGCGCTTATCGAATGCCGATACAAAACCGGCAAAAGTCGGCGCGCAAGAATGGCAAACAGATAATTTAGGTCAAGTGGAAAATGCGATTGTTATTAGCCGCTTTGGACAACATGCCGATGTAGAAACACAAAACGGTGATGTATTACGTTGTAATATTCGTCGTACCGTATCGAACTTGGTTTGCGGCGATGAAGTATTGTTTCGCCGTGCAAAAGTAAGTGAAGGTGATTTAGCGGGTGTTATTGAAGCAACTCAAGAGCGCCGTTCACAACTCACGCGCCCCGATTTTTATGATGGGGTTAAAGTGATTGCCGCTAATATTGATCAAATTTTAATGGTTTCAGCGGTACTGCCAGAGTTTACCCCGAGCATTATTGACCGCTATTTAATTGCCTGTGAAGACATGGGTATCGAACCCATTTTAGTACTGAATAAAATTGATTTAATTGATGAAGCTGGTTTAAACGAAATACAACAAATCCTCGACATTTACCGTAACCTTAATTATCAGGTGCTGCTAGTTAGTAATATAACTGGCGAAGGCATTAATGAGTTAAAAGAAGTACTTGCGGGCAAAAATAATATTTTTGTTGGTCAAAGTGGCGTGGGTAAATCTACCTTAGTTAACACTGTACTGCCGGATGCTGAAATTTTGACTAAAGAAGTGTCTGAAAACAGCGGGCTTGGCCAGCACACCACCACGGTATCACGCCTTCATCATTTACCGAGTGGGGGTAATTTAATTGACTCACCGGGAATTCGTGAATTTGGCCTATGGCATTTAGATGTTGAACGCGTCACTTGGTGCTTTAAAGAATTTAGAGAATTTATAGGCGGATGCCGGTTTAGAGATTGTAAACATTTAAACGATCCGGGCTGTATAATTAAACAAGCGGTAGCCGATGGCGATATTTCAAAATTACGCTTTGAAAGCTACCACCGTATTTTAGAAACCATGGCCGATGGCCGTGCAGGCGCTCGTGCGCCCCGCGTATAATAAGGGAATAACCTGTGAGTTTAGATAAATTTAAAATCGCCATGCAGTATGCCATGCCAAAACACTTTATTTCTCGTGTGGTAGGTAAACTTGCTGCAGCAAAAGCCGGTGCGTTAACAACCACATTAATTAAATTATTTATTAAACAATATAAAATAGATATGAGCGAAGCTAAATATTCAGATCCGGCTCATTACAAAAGCTTTAATGAATTTTTTACCCGTCCGTTAAAAGACGGTGTGCGTCCTATGGTTGAAGATGAAGAAATTATTATTCATCCAGTAGACGGCGCAATTAGCCAACTAGGCGACATTGTTGATGGTCAACTTATTCAAGCTAAAGGCCACGATTACAGCTTACAAGCATTGTTAGGTGGATCACAAGACGACACAACCCCGTTTTTAGGCGGTAAATTTGCAACTATTTACTTGGCACCAAAAGATTACCACCGTATTCATATGCCAATTGATGGCACGCTAAGCAAAATGATTTATGTACCGGGCGATTTATTTTCAGTAAACCCACTTACCGCTCAAAACGTACCAAATTTATTTGCCCGTAACGAGCGTGTAGTGGCTATTTTTGAAACTGAAATTGGCCCGCTAGCTATGGTTTTAGTAGGCGCAACCATTGTTGCCAGCATAGAAACTATTTGGGCTGGCACAGTGACTCCACCAGCTGGCAGTGATGTGTTTAGCTGGAACTACCCAACTAAAGGCGAAAACGCGATCACCCTTAAGAAAGGGGAAGAAATGGGTCGCTTTAAATTAGGCTCAACGGTTGTGCTCGCATGGGGTGCGAACAAAGCAGAAATATTAGACGATCAACTCCCAGAGGTAGTTACTCGTTTAGGCACTGCCTTTGCAAAAATTGATGATTAATAGGTAGTGTCAGTTCGAGCTTAAAAAAACACCGCGTTTATTTTCAATAACCGCGGTGTTCTTTTCTTGTAGACGTAGAGCTTACTCACGTTAAAAGCCAAGCTTTTCATTACTCATACCCGCCACACTCTTTACACGCTAAATCCTTAGTCATCTTAAAATGCTGTTGCTTTAAGCTTAATGCGTCAAACGTTATAAACACATTCCCCTTAAAATGACCTAACAACATATTGAGGGTTAATTGTGCCTGCATTGACCCAACAATCCCAAGTAAAGGGCTAATTACCCCGGCATTACTACAATTTATAACCGGTGCATCGCTACTTTGAGGGTAAACACAGCCATAACATGGGCTGTCACTTTGTCTAAAATCAAACCCCATTAATTGCCCTTGAGTTGCCAGCGCAGCCCCTGTAATTAAGCGAGTGTTATTAGCAATGCAATAGCGATTAACCGCATAACGGGTACTAAAGTTATCAGAGCAATCAAGCACTATATCGGCGTTTTTTAAGAGCAACGCACTGTTGGTATCATCCAGCTTTTGAGTGTGGGTTATTATATTTATTTGATTGTTAAGGCTCGCAAGCACCTTTCCAGCCGCGCGAACTTTGTTTTGCCCCAAATGATTTACTTTATAGAGCACTTGGCGCTGCAAGTTAGACAGTTCAACTACATCGTCATCAATTAAAATAAGCGACCCAATGCCAGCTGCCGCTAAATACAGCAGCGCAGGACTACCTAAGCCACCTGCACCAACTACGGCAACCGTTGAACGTTTCAGCGTTAACTGCCCGTCAAGCCCCACTTCATCAAGTAATATGTGGCGGCTGTAACGCAAGGTTTCTTTATCATTTAACGTTTGCGATGTATCAGTCATATTTCGTATTAATCGCGGTTTGTAGTGATCTAATTGCTGAAACATGATCAGGCGCTTCACTAATGGCACGTACCACAGCTACGCTACCAACCCCCGAATTTGCTACTTCAGTTGCGCGGCTTAAATCAATACCGCCAATAGCGACTGTAGGGTAACTCTGCATAAGCGGTACAAATTTATTGAGCTTTTCAAGCCCTTGTATTTGCCCTGTCATGTCTTTGGTCGTCGTTGGGTAAATAGCACCAAACGCCATGTAGCTTGGGCGGTAATTATGCGCCCGAAGCATTTCATAAAAGCCATGGGTAGAGAGACCAAGTCGCAGGCCTGCTTCTTTTATAGCAACTAAGTTTGCACTCTCTAAGTCTTCTTGCCCTAAATGCACCCCATAGGCGCCATGTTTGATGGCAAGTTGCCAGTAATCATTTATAAATACCTGCGCATTATACTGCTCACCCAAGGTGACCGCTTTGGCAATCAGTTCATCTAGCTCATTCTGCGTTTTATTTTTAACACGAAGCTGAGCTGTTTTAATTCCTTGCTGTAAGCACTTTTCTAGCCATTCAATACTATCAACCACACCATAGAGGCCAAGCTTTTTACTTTCACAGGCTGCAAAATCAGCAGCCATATTAAAATCAAGCGGCACATCAAAATCCAACTCATCACCTAACCAGCTACCCGGTTCAATCACCTGAGGGTAATGCGCTAAATCGGTAGGAAACTGCGTTTGTGCAACCGGCCCTATGCCCTCGCCATAGCGAACTGATTGCTTTAAACCTTGGTTTATATAGGCTTTAGCTAAAATAAACGCATCTTTTAACGGGTAGTCTTTTGCAAGACACGCAGCAATTACTGACGCCATACTGCACCCTGTACCATGGCTATGAGGAACTTGAATTTTTTCATTACCTAGCCAATAGTCTTCACCGTTTTGTGTGCAGTAATCAATGCAATACCCGCTTGGGTAATCCCAATGTCCGCCTTTAATCACCACCGCTTTTGCGCCCCACGCCATCAGCTTACTCGCCGCTTCTTTAATCGCTGCAGGGCCAATTAAATACACACCCGTTAATAACTGGGTTTCGTGGGTATTTGGGGTAATTACATCCACCAGCGGTAGTAAACATTCTTTTATCGCACTTACGGTGTCTTCTTCTGTTAGTAAGTCACCGCTTGAGGCAATAGCCACAGGGTCATACACAATAACCGGCGGGGTTGGCCATTTGGCTTTGTAATGGCTTATGTGCTCACTAATTAACTGAATTTGCTGCACATTGGCAAGCATACCAATTTTTATCACTTTGGCTTTCATGTCTTTTTCAAGTGCAAGCAACTGGGACTCAATAATATCGGTAGACACTGCATTAATGGCCTCTACACCTAAGCTATTTTGAGCGGTAAGCGCGGTGATTGCTGTACAACCATGCACACCAAAACTTTGCATTGCCTTAATATCGGCTTGAATACCCGCGCCGCCGCCAGAATCAGAGCCAGCAATTGTCCACACTACGTTTGTCATATTTTTCTTTCCTTACTGCTGATGCCAAAATGGCATACCCATTGTTGGGGTTGAGGGGGTTGCAACGTCTTTTTCGGGCATTGCTTTGGCATTGTATGCAAAGCGCCCTGCCTCTACCGCAGCTTTAAATGCACGGCTCATAGTCACTGGGCAACCCGCCCCTGCAATGGCTGAATTTAATAATACCGCATCATACCCTAATTCAAGTGCTTGGCAGGCATGCGATGGTAAACCTAACCCGGCATCAACAATTAATGTTGTATTAGGCAGGCGTTCTCTAATGGTTTTTAAATTATAACTATTTAACAATCCTTTACCGGTGCCAATAGGCGCGCCCCACGGCATTAGCACCTCACAGCCTAATTCATTCAAGCGCTGACACAGCACTAAATCATCAGTGCAATAAGGCAGTACTTTAAACCCATCATCAATCAATATTTTTGTGGCTTCAAGTAATGCAAAGGGATCGGGCTGTAAATTATAGTCATCGCCTATTAATTCAAGTTTTATCCAATCGGTAGCAAATACTTCTCGGCACATTTTAGCTAGGTTAATAGCCTCTTTGACGCTGTGGCATCCGGCAGTATTAGGCAGTATTTTTAAACCGGTGTTTTTAATTAATTGCCAAAAATCATTTCCTGCCGCCGCGTTTTGTTGTCGCCTAAGTGATACGGTGACTATTTCAGCACCTGAGGCTTTAATTGATTGCGTCATTATATCTGGTGACGGATATAACGCAGATCCAATTAACAAGCGACTATTGATTGGCTCACCATAAATTGTTAAACAGTCTTTGCTTTGCATAGCACTATCCACCTTGGATAGGTGACAATAACTCAATACTGTCACCTTCATTTATAACAACGTGGCTATGGCGACTCTGAGGAATAAACTCTCCATTTACAGCCACGGCATAAGGCGCCATTGCACCCACGTTTTTTACTATTTCCAGCAGCGTATGGCTAGTCACATTTAAAGGCTCACCATTAATTGTAATGTTCATTTAATACTCACTCTATTTGCGATAATGCTTGTGCCACAAGCGCGGGTGCCAACATATAGCCGTGGCGATACAAGCCATTGATACTGATAACCTTGCTCGTTTTTTTTACCTGTGGGCGATTATCGCTAAACGCTGGGCGTAAGCCTGTTTGAATATTTAATAATCGCGCTTCGGCAAAGCCACTATGAACAGTGTAGGCCGCCGATAATAGTTCAAGGGTTGAGCGCACAGTTGCAGGTCCTGTATCTTGCGATTCGATCTCCGTTGCCCCTATGACATATTCATGATTAGGTTTAGGTGCAATATAAATAGGGTAACGCGGATGCATTAATCGCACAGGCCGCGTTAAGTTAACCTCAGGGGCGTATAACCTTGCCACTTCCCCGCGCACACCTCGAAGTGGCTGATCTTGTTTAGCTCCAAGCCCTCTGCAATCAATAATGTAATCAAACTCTCGATTATTCACTTTATTATCAAAGATGCTGGCGCGTTGATTAAACACAAACTTTACTTTGCGCTTATTTAGCAACCTAAAGCTGGCTTTATAAAAGGCTTGGTTATCTATTTGCGCTTCACCGGGTAAAAATAGCCCTTGATTAAAACGCCCTGTAAGCTCAGGTTCTAAATCCGCTATTTGCTGCGTATTAACCGCTTTGGCACTAAAATTTAGTAACGGCTTTATTCGCTGTGCAAAACTTTGTAAGTCACCTTTATCCTGCGGGTGAGCAACCACTAAGGTGCCCTGCTGTTGAAAGAACACCTCACTGTTTAACTCATCTAAAATAGCAGGCCAGCGAGCAATAGAATCTACTCCCAATAGTGCTAAATCATGTTCACACATAACCGACTCAGCTAGTGGTGCCAGCATAGCCGCCGCCACTTTACCCGCACTATTTTGAGTATGCTCGTCATCAGCTTCAAATACAGTAATACGGTGCTGCTTACTTAATTCAAGCGCCGCCAACCGCCCCGCTAAACCAAAGCCCACCACAGCAATGTCATAAAACATAAACACTCCTACATTTAGCTGCGAGCTGCGGGTCTCTGGCTTCGAGCAACAAGATGTTAAGATAAACATTTCGCTACTCGATGCTCGCAACTCGCAACCTATTTTATATTGCTTTATGGTAAATCTCTGAGCCTGTTTGCTTAAACTCTTCAGATTTAGCTTTCATCTCGGCCTCTACATCAACCATTTTGATTTCAATGGCATCACCCACGTTATTAGGATCAATACCGCGCGCTTCTAGATCTTTGGCGTAGTCGCGTACTTCTTGGGTTATTTTCATCGAACAAAATTTAGGGCCACACATGGAGCAAAAGTGGGCTACTTTTCCTGATTCTTGCGGCAGTGTTTCATCATGGTATTCACGAGCGCGAACAGGGTCTAAACCAATGTTGAATTGGTCGTGCCATCTAAATTCAAAGCGTGCTTTTGATAGGGCGTTGTCTCGCTCTTGTGCACCGGGGTGACCTTTGGCTAAATCGGCGGCATGAGCGGCAATTTTGTAGGTGATAAGGCCTTCTTTAACGTCTTCTTTATTTGGCAAACCTAAATGTTCTTTCGGTGTTACATAACACAGCATGGCACAGCCATACCAAGCTATTTGCGCAGCCCCAATCCCTGAGGTTATATGGTCGTACCCCGGTGCAATATCAGTGGTGAGTGGGCCTAAGGTATAAAAGGGCGCTTCGTCACAATGTTTAAGTTGCTCTTCCATATTGGCTTTGATCATATGCATAGGCACATGCCCAGGGCCTTCTATGAACACTTGTACATCATGCTTCCAAGCTATTTTAGTCAGTTCGCCTAAGGTACGAAGCTCACTAAATTGCGCTTCATCGTTAGCATCGGCAATAGAGCCCGGACGCAGACCGTCCCCTAGTGAAAAACACACATCGTATTGTTTTAAAATTTCACAAATATCTTCAAAGTGGGTGTATAAAAAGTTCTCTTTATGGTGCGCTAAACACCATTTGGCCATAATAGAGCCGCCACGCGACACAATGCCGGTTACGCGTTTTGCTGTCATAGGGACATAGCGCAAAAGCACGCCGGCATGAATAGTAAAGTAGTCAACTCCCTGCTCTGCTTGTTCAATTAAAGTATCGCGGAATATTTCCCACGTTAAGTCTTCAGCTACGCCATTTACTTTTTCAAGGGCCTGATAAATGGGTACAGTACCAATAGGGACTGGCGAATTACGCACTAGCCATTCGCGGGTTTCGTGAATGTAGCGCCCAGTTGATAAATCCATTACGGTGTCGGCACCCCAGCGGGTTGACCACACCATTTTTTCAACTTCTTCCTCAATAGATGAACCAACTGATGAATTACCTATATTGGCGTTAACTTTAACTAAAAAGTTACGACCAACAATCATAGGCTCGGTTTCTGGGTGATTAATATTGTTAGGTAAAATAGCGCGACCACGCGCTATTTCAGCACGCACAAATTCAGGAGTAATAAACTCAGGAATACTCGCGCCAAACGACTCCCCTTTATGCTGCGCAGCTAGTAACTCTTCACGTATTTGCGCACGCCCCATGTTTTCACGTATCGCTACATATTCCATTTCTGGGGTAACTATCCCTTGGCGGGCATAATGCATTTGCGTTACGTTTTTACCCGCTTTTGCACGGCGAATTTTTGGTAAATACTCAAAGCGAATATGATCAAGCCCATCGTCAGCCATACGCTGCTGCGCAAACTGTGAGGTAACTGACTCAAGTACTTCAGTATCACCACGGCTTTCAATCCACTGCTCACGGTATTTATCAAGCCCTTTACGTACATCTAATTCAAAATTAGGATCGGTATACGGGCCAGATGTATCGTAAACACGCAGCGGCTCATTCGACTCATACACAGGGTTTTCATCTGTGCCACCTATGAATGTATCGCTTAATGTTATTTCGCGCATACCTACACGCACGCCTTGCTGGGTTCCTTCAACATACACTTTATGAGAGCTTGGGAATGGTTGACCCGTTAGGTTATAAATATAGTCAGATGCAGCAGCACGGGTTTCGCGGCGCGACGATTTTTTTGTAGTGTTTGACATGACTTACCTCATTGCTTAAGGGTTGTCTTGCCAGATATTCCAATGGAATAGAGAAAGATCGTAAAGTAGCTTTATGCCACTTTGCAGCCTAAATTGACGGGTTTGATTTTGTTGTACGCATAAAAAAAGACGCACAAGCGTCCCGTTTAGGCAGCTTGTTCCCTACGCAGGTATTAACCTGATCAGGTTCACGGATCCCGCTTTCGCGATCTCAGCCTAAATAAAACTTAGGCACTCCGACAAGTAGTTAAATTGTTCGTTGATTTGATAATGTTTTAATCAAATCTGCTATGAGTGTACGCCAGTTGAAAATTCCCCGCAAGGGGCTGTTTTTCAAAATGTGTAAAATTTACTTAGGGATAAACACAAATTTTTGCTCGCCTTGCATCACCAATTTTTGGTCTTGCAGGTTAAGCTCGGCACCTTGCTTAAGCGCTTGTAAAAACTGCTGTTCAAACTCATCCAGTTCAGGGCCGCATGATTTGCGTGTCATTCCTAATTTACTTACGCTCAAGCTGCTATCTTCAAGCGAACCTTCACCAAAAAACTTATTGCATCCGGCAAAGCCATTTATTTGTAGCGCTTCTATAAAGCTCATTGATGCTTTAAAAGATGCGGGAATAGCCAAACCATCAACCTTTGATAATTGCCATTGTGTATATTTTAGCTGCTCAGTGGTAACTGTCCCTGTTGATGCGCAACCAACACATAAACCGATTACAAGCATCGGTATTGCTGCTAATTTCATGTTACTACTAACTTATTGTCTAATTAATGTAATAGTATCAATATTTGTCAGGTTTATCCGTTAAAAATGCATGTTTTAAATGTAAATTTTTGTTCTAAGCTAGTTTAAAAGCAGTGCTATTTGGAATTAAGCAATTGCTTGGAATAAGTTATCTATCTGTGGTGGTAAAAATGGACGACCTTTCTCGTTAACCGACGTACCTATTACTAAGGCATTGAGCATCACTTTTTCGTCTAATTTGCGAACTACCGTTTGTTTAAACGCAAATTTAAGGCGACTAATGCGTACAGGCTCTACTGCTACATAAAATTCATCCGCTGGCTTTAAAGACTGCTTGTAATCCATTTCACTGCGAAGTACCACTAAGTTAATTTTATCTTTGGCAAGTTGTGCAAAATCAACACCCTGTGCGTATAAAAACTCATGACGAGCGTGCTCCAGATAATTAAAATAAACACTATTATTTACAATACCTTGTAGGTCACACTCGTAGTCACGCACTTTAAAGTCTACTTTAAAGGTCATATTAGTAATCCAAATTATTTAACGTATAATTGCCGCGTTTATAGCACAAGTGTTGAAATAATTGCTACCATACAAGTCCCTAAAATGGAGTTAAGTAACCTAATGAATTTACGTTTGTCTTTAATTACAGCCACGTTATTACCACTATTCGGTGCCCCAATCTACGCCAATGCAGATGACACCGACCTAGAGAAAATCATTGTTACTGGTGACTTTCAAAAAGAAAGCATTCAAACGTTAAGTGCCAGCGCAAGTTTATTTTCTGAGGATGAAGTAAATCTCAGAGGGGCTACTTATTTAGATGAAATGCTAGCAAGCGCTGCAAATGTGAATTTTGCTTCAGGCGCCTCGCGCGGACGTTATATTCAAATTAGAGGGGTGGGACTTCGTTCACAATTCGTCGACCCAATTAACCCATCTGTCGGTTTAGTGATTGACGGTATAAATTATTCTGGCCTTGGTGGCAGCTCATTATTATTTGATATTGACCAAGTAGAAATTTACCGCGGCCCACAAGGTACACGTTTTGGCGCCGATGGCATGGCGGGTATGATTCAAATGCAGTCAGCATCTGCTACCAACGATCCTAGTTTAAAATTACATTTAGGTGCTGGCACTTATAACAGCCATGAAGCAGGCGTTGCTGCTAGCACAGGTTTAACCGATGATACCAGTGCACGCGCTAGCTACTTTCGCAGAAAATCTGACGGTTACGTAAACAACCTCTATTTAAATGATGAAACACAAAATCAAGATGAACAAGTTGCCCGCTTTAAATTAAATAGCCAACTCACAGCTCATTTAAATTCAGAGCTAAACCTGCACTATATCGATATCAATAACGGTTATGATGCATTTACCCTTGATAATTCTCGCAACAGTCTTGCTGATCAACCGGGCGAAGATAACCAACAAAGCTATGCTGTTGGCCTTAATAATACTTACACCGGTTTTGACGCCTTTGATGTCAGCTTAAACCTTTCAGCCATTGATACTGAGCTTTTTTATAGTTTTGATGAAGACTGGGTATGTAACGATACAAGTAAGCCGCAATTATGTGCTTCCGGTCTGCACCCCGATGGTTATAGCTCAACAGATATTTATAGCCGCGATCGTGATGATCAAGCGCTCGATCTGCAGTTTAATGGCAAAACAGGTAATTGGGTGGCGGGTATTTACTATCAAAACCGCGATGTTGACCTTGAGCGTCAATATACATGGTTAGCCAATCCATTTGCCTCAACCTATGAAACCAATAACATGGCAGCTTATGGCCAATTAGCCACAGCAATAGGCCCAAAAACTACGCTTATTACCGGTTTACGTGTTGAACAATATCAAGGTGATTACACAGATAGTAACGGTTTTATTGAAGAAACTGACGATATTATGCTCGGTGGCAAGGTTGCACTTGAATACCAAGTTATTGACCGCACCATGATTTATACCAGTATCACGCGCGGTTACAAAGCCGGTGGGATTAATTCAGAAGCGCTAGCAAAAGCAAAAGATGAAGGGTTAAGTTTAGATGCTGATTTTTTCAAACAGCATACTAGCTTTGATCCAGAGTACTTATGGAGTGGTGAGTTTGGTGTTAAAGGCAGCTCATTGGATGATAAGTTTACCCTGCGTTTAGCTGCATTTTATATGCACCGTGACAATATTCAATTAAAGTCGTGGCAAGTATCAGACCAACAATTTACCGGTTATGTCGCCAATGCCAGCTCTGGCAGTAACTATGGTCTTGAAATTGAAGGCAGCTATCAACTAACACCAAACTTATTTATTACCGGAAGTGCCGGATACTTAGACACTAAAATTAATGACTTTGTTACTAAATCTGGTTTAAATCAAGACGGTCGTGAGCAAGCACAAGCGCCTAAATATCAATATGCATTTAGTGCACGCTACAATGTTACTGATGAGTTATATGCTATGTTAGGTGTTGAAGGTAAAGATGATTATTACTTCTCCGATAGCCATAATGCACAAGCTCCAAACACAAACTTAGTGAATGTAAGCATTGGTTACGAAGCCGATATGTGGGCTGTACGCGCA
This sequence comes from Pseudoalteromonas sp. APC 3495, assembly GCF_030407645.1. Classification (NCBI taxonomy): domain Bacteria; kingdom Pseudomonadati; phylum Pseudomonadota; class Gammaproteobacteria; order Alteromonadales; family Pseudoalteromonadaceae; genus Pseudoalteromonas; species Pseudoalteromonas sp. APC 3495. Next base: position 63,619 of record NZ_JASDDA010000009.1, read on the forward strand.
TGGGCACGTAATGTGTTTGATGAAACCGTTCCAACTCGCGGTTTTGAATTTGGCAACAACCCGTTAGATGGTTACGCAACCCAAACTTACACACAATTAGGCGAGCCTCGCGTAGCCGGTGTTACGTTTACACTTAATTTGTAATACTGCGACCAGTTGTCAGTTCGAGAATAAAAAAAACACCGCGTTTAATGCAAACGCGGTGTTTTTTTATCTGATAGCTGACCGCTAAAAGCTATTAGCTGCTTTAAGCTCTTGCCACATCAAACGCAATCACCTCTTTTATTTTTTGCTTATTGGTTGCTAGCATCACGAGTCTATCAATTCCCAATGCAACCCCCGCACATTGCTCTAAACCATGCTCTAATGCGGCAATTAAACGCGTATCCATAGGTACTTGTTTTAAGCCATTAGCAGCGCGGTAGGCGTTATCTTGGTTAAACCTTTTTGCTTGCTCTTTGGCATTGGTGAGTTCATTAAAGCCGTTGGCTAACTCCATATTTTTATAATAAAGCTCAAAGCGCCCTGCAACTCGCTGATCGTGCTCACAGATTTGTGCAAGTGCCGCTTGCGATGCGGGAAAGTGATACACAAAACAGGGGATTTCTTGACCAATAGTCGGCTCTACTTTCATACAAAATAATAATTGCAGTAAGGTATCTTTATGAGTCTCGTTTTTAGCAATATCAGCAAAGCCATGTTCGCATGCGAGTTGTTGTAGCTGCGTGATAGAGGCAGTTAATGGATCAAGCCCTAGCGTGCGTTCAAATGCGTGTTGGTAGGTAATCCGCTCTGCAGGCGCAACCTCAAGAATAAGCTGCATCAACTCATCTATTTCATCCATTAAAGCAAATTCGTCAAACCCAGGACGATACCATTCGAGCATTGTAAATTCAGGGTTGTGATGACTGCCCGCTTCTTCATTTCTAAATGCCTTACAAAGCTGGAAAATAGCGCCTGAGCCGGCCGCTAACAAGCGTTTCATCGCAAACTCTGGAGATGTTTGCAAAAACAGGGGAAGCCCACCAGCATGACCTGGGCCGACAAATGTAGTATCAAAGCTGGCTAAATGCACATCGGTTACACTGGCAGCACTTAAACTCGGTGTTTCGACTTCCATTACATTACGCTCATAAAAGAATTCCCGAATGCTGCGCATAATTGCTGCGCGTTGCTTAAGTATTTCTATGCTGGCACTCGGCTTCCAAAGATCTGCTGACATATTTTCTCCAAAAAAAATCCCAGCTTAAGCCGGGATTTAATTAATAAGACGCGTTGCTGCTTACTTAACACGGCTCACGTATTCACCATTACGAGTGTCTACTTTAATCACTTCGCCAATTTGTACGAATAATGGAACACGTACTACAGCACCTGTGCTAAGCGTTGCTGGTTTACCACCCGTGCCTGCTGTATCACCTTTAAGGCCCGGATCAGTTTCAGTGATCTCAAGCTCAACAAAGTTTGGTGGAGTTACAGCAATTGGGCTGCCGTTCCATAATGTAATAGTACATACATCGTTTTCAACTAACCATTTTCCAGCATCGCCCAGTGCTTTTTCGTCAGCAGCGATTTGTTCAAATGTTTCATTGTTCATGAAATGCCAAAATTCACCGTCTGTATATAGGTACGCTAAATCGGTATCCATTACATCAGCACCTTCAACCGATTCACCCGATTTAAAGGTTTTTTCAAGTACCTTGCCAGAGATAAGCTTACGGATACGAACACGGTTAAACGCTTGGCCTTTACCCGGTTTTACCATTTCATTTTCTAAGATACTGCAAGGTTCGCCGTCCATCATAATTTTTAGGCCGCCCTTGAACTCGTTGGTGCTATAATTCGCCATCGTTTCCTCTATTTATATTTTTCGAGTAATCTACGTGCCAATGATACAAAGAAATGAAGCAAATTTGCATAAAAACTGGCAAAAAGAATTAGCAAATGTAGTTACCTGCCCAAAAGTGTTGTTAGAAATGGTTGGTTTATCGAGCCAAGTCCATGAAAACGACATAAAAGCTCGTAGCTTGTTTCCTGTTCGTGTGCCATTGCCTTTTATAAAAAAAATTCGTCATGGCGATGCAAATGACCCTTTATTGCTGCAAGTTATGCCCCGCCATCAAGAGTTTTTGACTAAATCGGGGTTTAATAAAGACCCGTTACTTGAGCAAGATAACAATCAACCGGGTCTGTTACATAAATATAAATCGCGTGTTTTAGTCATGTTTAAAACCGGTTGTGCTGTAAATTGCCGCTACTGCTTTAGACGCCATTTTCCTTATCAAGAAAACCAACTGAATAAACGTAGCCTTATTGATGCATTGAGCTATATAAAATCGGATAAAAATATTAACGAAGTGATTTTAAGTGGTGGCGATCCACTAATGGCCAAAGACGATGCTATTAGCTGGTTTTTAGATGAGCTTGAGCAAATACCACAAATTAAACGCATGCGCATACACAGCCGCTTGCCTGTGGTTATTCCTGCACGTATTACTGAACAATTATGTGAAAGATTAGCAAAGTCACCATTAAAAATTATATTCGTTAATCATATTAACCATGCAAACGAAATAGATAATGACTTTAAAAATGCCATGAACATGCTCAAAAAAGCAGATGTGCTACCGTTAAACCAGGCGGTTATTTTAAAAGATGTGAACGATACAGTTGATGCGCAAATAAACTTAAGTGAAGCACTATTTGATGCGGACGTACTGCCTTATTATTTACACTTACTGGATAAGGTAGAAGGCGCAAGTCATTTTGATATAGATGAGGCGCAGGCCATAAAAATAATGGCAGAGCTTTTAGAAGCCCTGCCAGGATTTTTGGTGCCTAAACTAGTTCGGGAAATAGGAGGTCAAAAAAGTAAAACCCCTATCGACCTCAAATTAGTTTAAACATAAACGTTTACATTATTCCCAAGTGTTGCAGTGACCGACTTAGCCGGTGTTTGCGCACTTGAAGATTGTGTAGCACCTTCAATAAGTGCCAGTGCAGCGGCACCATCAGCTTGCTGTTGCTTTTTAGATAAAGCAGCAGTTAATACTTCTGCGCCTTGGCCTGCACCAGGCATTGTAGGTAGATTTCCACCTGATATATTCATAACTCACACCTGACTTTTAACTGTAATACACGTATTATAGTCGCTGAATTGGTAAATTACTTTACCAACCCACTTAAGTATTTATCGGCAACATTGCACTAAGCTTTAGGAAAACCATGGATTCTATAATTGAACAACTCAACGCCAACTTAAAAATTGTTTACCGTCAGGCACTTGACGCTGACAAAAAACTCGATGAGTTACAACAGCAAGGTCACGGAAAATTTAAAGCCTTATTTGCCGAGGACGCTGGATTTAGTTTCGAAGCTAAACGTTTTAAGCCTTACGTGTTAGACGTTGCCGCTGATGTAGAAAGCTTATCAAGCGACGGTTTGGATGAAGAAAAACTAAAACAAGCGGTTATTAAACTACAAAATTTACTAACGCTGTTAGCGACCTTTAAATAAAAATTAGCGACTTACTTGCAAAGCATCTACCAAAGTAGATGCTTTGCATTATTAGTTAGATACGCGGTAAAATTTGCTCACCAAACCACTCTGTTAATAAGCGTTTTTCATAGTAAAATGCTTCGTCTCGACCCATTTTAATTTTATCCATAAAGCCCATATCTTTTAAGCTCACTTTGTCTTCTTGTGCGACAACACCACTTTCATTACTAAGCACATAGTTAAATTCAATCCGTGGAAAGTGAATGGGTTTAACCACCCGAATTTCGTTAACACCGCCATAGCGCACGTCACCAGCTAAATCTAAATCGGTTACTTCAATTTTTAAACTATAATTTTTAGGAAGCTGCTCACTGAGCTTTGCAAAGTGCTCATCAATATTTTTGGCAATTTGCTTATGGTATGAGCCTTTAGTTTGGTTTGATGGGCGTACATCGCGATAATCATTAAAGTCATGCCATTTAACTTGTGCCTCACCCGCGCAAACAACACTCGGTAGTGCAATAAATATCAACATTGCTATTTTTTTAACTGAGTTCATACGTTTCTCCAACGAGTATGCTGATCATTATAATCAACTAAATATTTTACAAATTGCTATACCTAACTTTAGCAATTACATATGAACTATAACTTAATCTTTCTACTGCGGTGTTATTAAAATTGCACAAAATGTAATCAAAAGTACAGCTTGCGATGTTACGATTGCAAAACAAACAAAATAATACATGTAAAAGCTCAGTATTTATGGTGAAATTAACTTAATTGAACAGAGGTTTCCAAGGAGCATTCATGGCAATTTTAGTAACCGGTGGCGCAGGCTATATTGGCTCACACACCGTTTTAGAACTTTTACAGCAAGGCAGCGACGTTATCGTGATTGATAACTTAAGTAACTCCTCTGAAGAGTCACTTGAAAGAGTGAAAAAAATAACTGACAAAGCAATTACTTTTTATCAAGGTGATATTTTAGATAAACCCTTTTTAGACTCGGTATTTGCCAAGCATACCATTGAAAGTGTGATTCATTTTGCTGGCCTAAAAGCCGTGGGAGAATCGGTCGTAAAACCCATTGAGTATTATCAAAATAATGTACAAGGTACACTAACACTGGTTGATGCTATGCGTGATGCAGGTGTATTCAAACTGGTATTTAGCTCATCCGCCACTGTATACGGCGACCCAGCAAGCTTACCAATACGCGAAGACTTCCCCGTTGGCGGTACAACCAATCCATATGGTACGTCTAAACTAATGGTTGAAATGATGTTGCAAGATATCGCTAAATCAGATAAGCGCTTCGCGTTTGCTATTTTGCGCTACTTTAATCCTGTCGGTGCACATGAGTCAGGCTTGATTGGTGAAGACCCTAATGGTATTCCTAATAATTTATTGCCTTTCATTTCACAAGTTGCGGTTGGCAAATTAAAGCAACTTGCTGTATTTGGCGACGATTATGATACGGTTGATGGTACTGGCGTTCGTGATTACATTCACGTTGTAGATTTAGCCCTAGGGCATTTAAAAGCACTTGATAAAATAGCCGCAGAAACCGGTGCGCTTGTTTATAACCTTGGTACAGGTAACGGCTATTCAGTATTACAAATGGTCAATGCGTTTATTAAGGCTAGCGACCAAGCAATCCCTTATGCGGTGTCACCTCGTCGCCCAGGTGATATTGCAGCCTGTTATGCTGCGCCAGAAAAAGCCCTTAGTGAACTAGGTTGGCAAGCTGAGCGTGGTATTGATGTCATGATGCAAGATACTTGGCGCTGGCAATCAAATAATCCAAATGGATATAAGTCATAAAGGCTTCTTTAAGTTATCAGCTTAAAATTAAAACACCGCATTTAAATTAAATGCGGTGTTTTAATGTTGTACTTACCAATTTTGCATTTCTACAATCCGTGACTGGGTTCGCGCATATTCAAAACTTAACTTTTTACCTTGGTATAACTCGTTTATGTCGGCCTGGGCATTAATTACCAGTAATTTGTGGCAATCGTAAAACTCATCGACTAAGGCAATAAAACGCCGTGCTTCATCATCAAGAGTATGCTCATCCAATTGCTGCTTTTCTCGCTGATAGCTATCTTCTATACCATGCACAATAACCTTACCGGTTGCCTCTTTTCCCATTATTGGCACATTCGCGATATATACTACCGAAAACTGTTCTGCTAAAAACATATAGTCATTGGCGCTGCGAGGACCTGAGCACAATGCCATAAAATCAATCAGTAAAGCATCGTCAGTTTTTAATAAATAGGAGAGTGCTCGGCCATGCACAGTCATTGTATTATCACGCGTTGCTTGAGGGTATGCGGATAAAAACCCAGCCTCAAATTCCGCGTGGGGCAAGTTAATAAAATAATGACGACTGCTTCTAACGTACCTGAAGCGGTGGTCTTCCTCCCCCGCTACGTTAATTACATGACAATGCGCATTTATTAAATCGATAGTTGGTAAAAATCGCGCGCGTTGCAAACCGTTGTAATAAAGTTGCTCGGGTTTTGCGTTAGAGGTTGCGACTAGTACCACGCCTTGTTCAAACAAAGCGTTAAATAACCGAGCCATGATCATGGCATCACCAATATCACTAACAAAAAACTCATCAAAGCACAGTACCTTTATCTCTTTGGCCCACTGTTTAGCTATTATTTGTAGCGGATTTTTATCCCCTTGTAACTTGGCCAATTGAGCATGAATTTTTTCAATAAAGTGATGAAAATGCAGGCGCTGCTTTTTCTCTGTGGGTAAGTTTTTATAAAATAAATCCATCAGCATAGATTTACCCCGACCAACAGGACCGTATAAATATACCCCTTTGATTAACCGTGCTTTTTGCCACCAGCTTGTTGGCTGATTTAATTGCTCACTCAAAGACTGTAACGCACTCACGGCTTGGTGCTGCGCCGCATCAAAAACAAGCTCTCCTAATGAAACTTTGCGGTGGTACAGGCTTAAAATTTCTGTGCTGGGCTCTGTCATGGCATTTCACTATCCGCTATACTCGCGGCCATTGTAGCCGACTAAAAATGTGAACAACATGAAATTTCCTTGCCGTTTAGATAAATTTATTAGCCATTTAGCAGAGTTACCACGCTCAAAAGCCCGTGCGGCAATAAAAAGCCAAGCGGCTAGCGTTAATGGCGAGGTGATCACGGCATTCGACTTTCAAGTTACTCTACAAGATGACGTGCTGTTTTATGACGAGCCATTAGTTTTTTTAGGTAAACGCTACTTTATGCTCAATAAGCCGGTAGGTTATGTATGCGCTAATTCGGATGAGTTACACAAAACCGTATTTGATTTGCTTGATGAGCCAAATTTGAGCGATTTCCATGTTGCTGGGCGTTTAGACATAGACACGACAGGCCTAGTGCTTATTACTAACGATGGCGAGTGGTCACATAAAATTACCTCGCCGAAAAAGAATAAATTTAAAACCTATTTGGTTGAAACCCAAGAGCCGATTACCGATGATGCACTGCAGCAATTACGCGACGGTGTACAGCTTCACAATGAAAAAGATTTAACTCGCCCTGCTATTGCTGAGCGCTTGGGGAATTATGGTTTACGCTTGTCTATTTCTGAGGGTAAGTATCACCAAGTAAAACGTATGCTAGCAGCGGTAGATAACAAAGTAGTTGAATTACATCGTGAACAAATTGCGGGTATAAAGTTAGGTGAAGATCTGGCTGCAGGTGAATACCGCCCACTAACCGCCGCAGAGATAAAACTGTAAGGCTGTTTAGGTATTAGGAAAACAGCTTCAAACTGACCGCAGCCCTTTCTGAAACCTGACGCCTAAAACCTGCTCTTATGATTTAATCTGCACTAAATCAAAGTCTGTCATCCCGGGTACAATGGCTTGTAGGCGAGACTCTGTAATATCTAGAGAATTTAAGCATTCACAGTATTCAGAGGCTTTAAGTTCTAATTGGTGGGCTTTTTTCTGCAACGACTTATCGATTTCTTTGGTGATGATATCCATGCGTTGCCCCATGTCGTTCATGCGGTCTTCTATATTGCCTTCTCGAGATTTAAACGCATCCCCGAGCGACATTAAAATAGCACCCAAAGAGCCATGTACTGCAGAGTGTATTTTTTGGCTAATTTCTTTAGTAAAAAAATCATCAATTTGGGAAAGCGATTGAGGGGCTATAAAAAAGAAGTCGTCGCCACGCTTAAACTTATCCATAAGTGCACGCTCTACATATTGTAATTGCGTTTTTAGCACTTCGGGTTCTTTATCTGACATGCCCTCAACAACATGCTCAATAGCACTGAGTCCCAGGTTTACACCATCAGTCGCTAAATCGACTAGCTCAGGAACCGTTTGACGAATACCATTGCTAAATTGTTCTAGCACTTTACTTTCGTCGGTACTTAAATCGACCCAGTAGCCTCGAATAAACAGTTGATTATTATTGTTAATTTGCACCCTAGTTTGGCCTTTATCAACAATACGGATCACATCATCGGTAATAATTAAACCATGACGAAGTTCAACATCACATTGCTTTTGTGCGATTGCATTGCAGCTTAAAAGTGCCATTGATAACGCCAATATCGAACGAGATAAAAACGCCATAAACACCTCAAAAAGACTAAAATAGGGGGTGGCTAGATTAACAAAAAACCAACTTTATGCAAGCAAAAGTAACACCCTAAAAACAAGGCACCATGAAACGTAACGTTTATACAGCGCCTTTATCCTCTGGCTTGTACTATTAAATAGGTGAGCCTGGTGGTATGGGTAACGCTTTAAAGTTATCAGGCCACTGGCCTGTTGTTAAAAACTGATTAATTTGCGCCGCTAAATAGTCTTTAAATGCGCTGTCACCTACTTCAGGATGGCTCAGTAAAGAGTGTTGATTAAACTCATCCGCTAGTTTATTTAGGTAAAAATGCAGTTGCGCTTGCACCTCTGGACTTAGTGTTTGGCTAGCGACAAGATCAGCCATAGTTTTTGCCGTTAAGTACTGTACTCGTTGCGTTACTTTTCCTGTCATAGTGGCAGGCGCTGATACATTAAACACCTGCTTATATAATTGTTTAAGCAGCTCATCTAAGCCATAAAAGCGGTTATCTCGCACTTGCTGCTGCGCTAGACGATTTAATCGTTGAGCATTAAGTAATAGCGATAAGCTATGCTGCGCGGCGACTTCAGGTAATGCAAGTGCATCCATGGTTAAGCCGGTACGCCCCACTATACTTTCTCGTGATTTAGACTCGCCATACGCTTTAGGCACGATTAAGGAAAGTATCGACTCTGGAAGCGTTAAGTTGCTTGCTTTTAGGGTCGCTAAAATGGCATTAACCGCTTGTTGTTGAGCCTCTTTAGTTACAACTTGGGCGCCTTTAACGGGTGCATCACTGCGTATCTCATAGTCATAATCAACGCCCGCGATAAGCTTAGCAACCGCTTCAACTTGATAACGGTGGAACAAATAAAGCGGTACTAGCTTTTCTTCCAATTGCGATAGCGCAACCCCAGTTTTTATATTATTAATACCAAACTGCCCAAGCGCCTGCTTTCGCACATCAAGCACTCTAAGTAATTCTTCACTTGGATTACTGCCGTTATCCCAAAGGTGCGCTGTAGGGTGCGCCCCACCTTTGGCACGGGCATCACTGTCAGAAATAAACGCCAAACCTTGCGCTTTATTTTGCTGTAAAATAGCAGCGAGTGCTGCGCTTTCATCTTGTCCGGTAAAGTCGCTGTAGCCATATTTGATCACTTGGGTATCCCATGCCCCCATGCCTTTAGCATAACCATCAGATACATCTAACTGACCATTATCAGCAAAACTTAACAACGGATGCGGATAGTCCATCACCGAAGCACGATTATTTACTGACGCAGCAAAGTTGTGCGCAATACCCAGTGTATGACCAATTTCGTGAGCACTGAGTTGACGAATACGATCAAGTGCCATTGCATGTAAGGTACTTGCTACTTCATTGCCTTTTAAATAAGGCGCTGCCAGTGATTCAGCAATTAAAATATCTTGGCGTACTCGTAGCGATCCTAGTGTGACATGGCCTTTAATAATTTCGCCTGTACGTGGGTCTATAATTGAACTGCCATAAGACCAACCACGAGTTGCGCGATGCACCCATTGAATAACGTTGTAGCGCACATCCATAGGATCAGCATTATCTGGTAGCACTTTAACTTCAAATGCATTTTTATATCCTGCTGCATTAAAGGCGTTATTCCACCATTGCCCGCCTTCTAATAAAGCCGTTTTTACTGGTTCAGGTACGCCAGGGTCTAAGTAATACACAATGGGTTCGACCGGTTCACTTACAGCCAGACTCGGATCTTTTTTTATTAACCGATGGCGTGGAATGTAACGCACATACATAGACTCATCGAGCCCTGCTGCATAATTTTTATGCTCCACACTCCAATAACCCGATTGCGGGCTGAATTTACGTGGCGTGTAATTGTCATCAGGCAATTTGATTAATGAATGGTGCATATGCACGGTTAGCGCGTATGGATCAGCACTCACTTGGCGCACATATTCACCTGGTTTAGACCCTTTAAAGGTGAGAATGGCTTCAAGTTCAGTATTTTTCAAAAATGCTTTTGAGCGATTTATAAATACCGCACTGCGTGACTCATCAAGGCTAAACTGCCCTTGCTTGCGCGCAGCTAAAGTACGGCTTACGCCATGTACATCGCTTAGTAAATAGGGGGTGTAATCAATTAATGCAGCATTGTCATCTTGCGCGACAACTTTAAAACCCGCCAAAATACTGGATGCAAACGCTTCTTTAACGCTTTGCTGCTCTGCTAGATTACTTGTGTTTGCACGGTAGTAAGTATTTACAGCGCGCAACATAACCTTATTGCCAAAGCGCTCAAACTGTACCAAATAAGTACCGCCTAATTGGCCTCTATCTAAACCAATATCGTTAGACCCTACTCCATAAGGTAAGCTGTGTTGTAATAAAAATTGTTGTTCAAGTTTATCAACCTTTAAATACACATTGCCGTTTTGCGTATCGTAAAAGAAAGAAAAATAACCCGGGAAATGGTTCATTTTTTCAGTAAATTCGTCAATAGACTTAATTGCTGCGTGCGCTTGAGTTATCATACAGAGCAACACAGTAAAGAGTATGTAACTTAATCGTGATATTTTTTGCATAATCTTATCTTTGTTATTAGCGTTTTAAATGCGATGTAGGTATCCCATTATAGGGGGTTATTTATACAATACAGTTATTTAAGACGAATTTCAGCGCTCTAAACTAATCTCTCTCACATTATGATTAGTTTTAACACGTTATCAGGAAAAAAGAATGCGTAGACTCCCACCAGTATTACTAGAAGATGGCTGTTCAAGAGAACTTTTGTCGTTAATTCGTACTATTTTAGCGGCATGTAAAGAAATTTCATTTCGCGTCGGTCAAGGTGAATTATCGGGCGTATTAGGCTCAACCCTCGATGAAAACATTCAAGGCGAAACACAAAAGAAACTCGATGTACTGTCTAATCAGTTATTAAAAGATATATTGCTGGAGTCAGGCACAGTTAAAGCGATCGCCTCTGAAGAAGAAGATTATACTGTTGCCGGTAACCCAGATGCCGAGTACATTGTTGCATTTGATCCACTTGATGGCTCGTCAAACACCGATATTAACTCGCTAGTAGGCACTATATTTTCTATTATGAAAGCGCCGGTGGGCTCTGATGCTGCTGATGAAAAGATTTTTATGCAACCTGGGCATCAACAAGTAGCTGCAGGTTACGTACTGTATGGGCCATCGACCATGCTTGCGCTAACAACGGGTAAAGGTACACGCATGTTTACCTTAGATAAAACCCAAGGTAGCTTTTTACTTACCCAAGATTTTGCCGCTATTCCTGCTAAAACCAATGAATTTGCAATTAATGCCTCAAACCAGCGCCACTGGGAACCGGCGATGCAAAACTACATTAATGATTTACTTGCGGGAGATACAGGCCCTCGTGCTCAAAACTTCAATATGCGTTGGATTGCTGCAATGGTTGGCGATGTACACCGTGTACTTAGCCGTGGTGGCTTATTTACTTACCCAACTGATACTAAAGATCCTAATAAGCCTAATAAACTGCGTTTACTTTATGAAGCAAACCCAATGGCAATGCTAGTAGAGCAAGCAGGTGGTATTGCTTCAACAGGCACTGAGCGTATTATGGATATTCAGCCTGATGCCATCCATCAGCGTGTTGCGGTTATTTTAGGCTCTAAAGACGAAGTAGAAACTTGCTTGAGCTATCATAAGTAAACAAGTTGTCAGTTGTCAGTTGTCAGTTGTCAGTTGTCAGTTGTCAGAAAATACTAAGCCGGATTTAACTTAAATGCGGCTTAGTATTATTTATCCGTTACATAAAACCGCAGTAAGCTCGCATCTAAAAGAGTTGAGTTAGCCTAAATCTAGTCCTTTAATAATGCTAATAATTGTTCAAGCTTTGTATGGCTAAACTCGCCCATTTGTTCGCTATTGCTCAGCGCATAAATAACCCCTTCATGCTCAGCGCTATCTATATCTGCTCTTGATTCAATGACGTTGGCCCAAAGCGCGAGATCATCGAGATCTATTTCATTACTTACACAGCGCTTAAGCACATCAATCAATACGGGTGTCGTTAACTTATAAAGTGGCTTAGCATTGTGCGCAGAGCTTGACACTATTACTGAGATTGCTTCGTCTCTTTGCTCCCCAAATGTAATAAATTCAGCCAATGCTTTTTGTATATTCATAATGTTTGTTATTCTTGCTGCTCTACTGTTAATAAGACCTAAAATGACCCAGATAAACTGCAGCCAATGTAATACAACGCTTAACTGTAATGTTAATGATATAACCGCATGTTGGTGTTATCAGTTACCCGCTATTTTACCACTCGATGATACAGCAACCAGCTGCTTATGCCGATCATGTTCTCTTGCTAAAATAAATAGCTATTTAGAGACTATATACACCCAACCAATAAAAGCTCAAATCGCTTTTGCTAAACAATTTAGAAGCCATGATAATTTAATTGAAGGGTTAGATTACACCATGCAAAATAGTTACATGGTGTTTAGTAAGTGGTATTTTTTAAAGCGTGGTACTTGCTGCAAAAATGGTTGTAAAAATTGCCCTTATAGCTAAATTAGCCACACACAGCAATAGGCAGTGAGTTATCAGCGCCCCATTCACTCCACGAGCCATCGTACACACTTAAATTACTATAGCCGCATTCATCGGCAAACAGCGCAAGCGCACAGGCAGTAACACCAGAGCCACAGCTAAATTGTAAGTGGGTTGCATTACCGACTAATTCACTAAACTTTGCCTGTATAAAGTCGAGTGATTTTGCTTCACCATTTTCTAATAGACTAGTTAAAGGTAGCGAATAGCTATTAATAATATGGCCGCTGCGCATTCCGGCTCTTGGCTCACTACTTTTGCCGGTAAAGCGCTCATAAGCGCGTGCATCTAAAATAACTGTATTGGCATCCTCAGTAGCACTTAGCACCTGTTTTTTATTAATAAAGTAATCAGGCCGGTATTGAGCAATAAAATCGCCTTTTAATGATGCTTGTGTATAGTTTGATTCAACCGGAAGCCCGAGTTCAAGCCACTTGGCTAAACCGCCACTGAGGACTTTTACGTTATCAAACCCCATGGCTTTAAACATCCACCAAGCTCTAGCTGCACTGAATAACCCTGCATCTTCATAAATCACCACAAGTGAATCGTGATTCACTCCCGCTTTTTGCATCACTTGAGTAAATTGTTCTGCACTACACAAGGTATTAGGCAATGGGTTTGAGGTATCTGCGAGTTCTTTTTTGATATCAAACCGTTGTGCTTTAGGAAGCATGGCAACGGGTGAGTACTCCCCCGCAGCTGAGGGACGTAACATACCCGCATCAAAAATAACCAGGTTAGCTTGCTCTAAGCGAGCATGTAACCATTGTGCACTGACCATGTTTTTCATCGTCTTTCCAAATTTGAGGAAATGAAATAGCTATATATTATTACAGCCTGTTTATAAACAGAATTTAGACTGGTTACAAATTATAATAATGCTAAAATAGCTGCTTTGAGGTTTCTAAGTAAAATAAAATTATGCCAATCCCTTTTTACATTATCAATATGCAAGGCTGCGAAGACCGTTGGGAAACAACCCTAAAGCGACTTACCAGTCTACACTTAAATGCTGAACGTTTTGAAGCGACCATTGGCAAAAACCTTAGTGAAGAAGAAACCCTCAAGTGGTATTGCCCGAAAAAAAATAAAAAACGTTACAATCGCAATCTATCTGCAGGTGAAATTGGTTGCTATGTAAGTCATATGCGCCTTTGGCAAAAAATGGTTAATGAAAACATGCCTTTTTGTGTTGTATTAGAGGATGACCTTTTCATTGAAGCTTCACTTAAAGATGTTGTTGATGCGGCGCTTAAATTGAAAAACTGGGATTTAATAAAATTATCTGACAACAGAAATTTTCCATTTATTGACAGTGCCCCATTAGAAAATAATCTAACAGTCGGTAATTATAAAAAAGCACCAAATGGCACTCAAGGCTACATCATTTCATTAAGTGGGGCTAAAAAACTACTGCAAAGAAAACCATTTTTTAGACCCGTAGATGTCGATATGCAATTTCACACAGAAGTAGGGCTAAGTATGATTGGCATAAAACCCTACCCGGTTGCCGAAGATCGAAGCTTTATTAGTGAAATAACAAGCGCTAATGCAGGTTCGCACTCAAACCGCAGTACATTTATCAGAAATTTAATTCATAGATCGAGTATTCATATGCAAAGACGATATAAAACTGCGGATCTTGCCAAAATTACAAGTGAGTAATACCAAGCATATTTTTAAATGTATGCATTTGATTATAAAATTAAATCTTAATAATTTCGCCACGCAATGGCGCCATTTTAGCTAAAATTTTATTTTGCACTGTATGTGGGATATTTTGCTCGTTCATTGCATTTATTAATAAATCGACAACGTGATTGAAGTCTTTTTCGTTTATATTCATGCCAGTATGAATAGCAACCATAGAGTCACCTTTATATTCACAAGGGCCCTCCACCAGCGAACATAAATGGCTAATAAACCCTTGTCGAAAATGACTGATATTACTGTGCTCAAAGTAATGAAACACTTGTTGGTCATTACCTATTTGTGTAATAAAACTATCAGTTAGCCTCTCAAGCCCAGCTTGTTCGCCAAGCTGGTGATACAAAGAGGTGTTGGGTTGGGTTGTACACCCTGCAAGTAAGTTTAAACAACAAAAAATAAATACACTCAGTTTCATTACCAATACCCCGTAACCGATAAATACCAGCCAGTTTGATTATCAACACCAGCAATCCGCCCTAAATCTAAATAGGCCGCAGTCACACTCATATGCTTATTTGGTATCCACGCTATAAATAAATCACGCCAATCTTGTTCGCCTAACCCCAAGTTGTTGGCTTTTTGTCGATATTCAACACCAATGGCAAGTTCACGACTTACAAAAACTGCACTACTTGCTTCTAGCAAAATATGGCTGCCCTCATTAGCCCCGCCATACCCTAACAGTCCTAGCTGATTGGCTTTACTGTAGCGGGTGGTCACATTCCAAAACCAGTTGTACCCAGCAAGTGCGCCCAAATGTAATTTACTGGCGGCTAGGTACACATCTGTACCACTGGTATTTTTTGCGCCAACTAACTTTGCTACTGTGCCATCCTCTAGTGATTTATGCTGTACGCCCACACTTAGCTGTGGCCACTGACTATAAACAATATCACCGTATAAACGTACTTTTGCTCCAGTAATTGACTGCTCTATTTCGGTATTGAGCGCAGGCACATCAAACTGCTGCGCCGCATAACTGAGCTCAACTCGATTGAATAGGTTTAGCTGCATGCCGCAGACATCAAGACGGTAGTCAGTAACATCAGCACGACTACAAAAACCATTAACAGCCCATTCGTCTTCACTGGCATACCCTGCTAATTGTGCCCAAGGAACTAATCCGCCCCCTGCACTACCTTCAATTTGAGACACCCCAGGTGTTGCTAATAATTTCCCCGTAGCAGCCATACTTAACGCACTACAAAATGAGAGTGCCAAGGCGAATAATAACTTAATGTACACGCTGATATTCCTCTAACCATTGTTCTAATTGCTGCGCTTTTAAAGGGCGACTTAAATAATAACCTTGCGCATGATCGCATTGCATTTCGTGAAGCATTGATAAAGACTCAGCGGTTTCCACACCCTCAGCCACAACAGAAAACCCCAATTGGTGACCCAATGTGATTGAAGAGCGCACTATGTATTGATCTTTTTGTGATTCGTGCAGAGTTAAAATAAAGCATTTATCTAACTTAAGCTCATCAATAGGTAACATCTTTAAGCGCCCCAATGATGTTTGTCCGACACCGTAATCGTCTAATGAGATTTTAACGCCAATAGTTTTTAAATCTTCTAACGCTTTAATACCTTGGGCTTCATTTTCAATCATATCGCGCTCCGTCAACTCAATAGTGACAGAGCTTGGGTTTACTTGGTATTTATTTAAGGTGGCTACCAACGAAGCGTGAAAACCTGAATGAGCAATATCTTGGGCAGAAACATTTATAGCGGCTTGTAAATGAATATCCTTTTTTGACCAATCGGCTATTTGTGCAATCACAGTCTCGACAACCCAAGCGGTCAGCTCTACTATTAACCCTGACTGCTCGGCTAAATCAATAAAGACCTCAGGCGAGACCCAGCCACCATCTTTTCGTTGCCAACGAATAAGAGACTCTACCTTATCAATTTTCTGACTTTTAATATTCAATTTAGGCTGATAGGTCATAAATAATTGTCCATTATCATCATCAATTGCTTGTTTGAGTTCATCAAGCATAATTAAACGGTCTAAATGCGCCTCATCTTCACCGTCTTGATAATAATGTAAGCTTTGCTGACTCGTTGTAGCTGCATCAACAGCAATGAGTACACGTCGCATTAAATCGTCTGCTTTAGTCCCTTGCTCTGGGTATTGCACAATACCAGCATTAAAACGTAAGCTTATTTTTAAATTTTTAACCTTGTAAGCTAGCTGTAATTGCTTGAGTAAATCAGCCACTGCACATTTTACCTGCTCAACCTCTGCACAAGGGTAAACCGTTAAAAATTCATCGCCACCAATACGGGCATGGAAACCACCTAGCTCATCAGAAAATTGACGAATACGGTTTGCCACTGCAATTAAACATCCATCCCCTACTTGTGGACCAAGCTTATCGTTTATATGCCTTAAGCCTTTTATATCAATAGCAACAAGCGTGTACCGCGCATCATTAGTGAGCCGCTTAGCTAATAAATCTAACATAGCAGAACGGTTATAAAACCCTGTTAAAGTATCGTGATGTGCTTGAAAACTTATTTGCTGCTCACGCTTATTAATATCATTACCCATGTTATTAAAAGCATTCACGAGCGTTTCTATTTCACTGCTTTGCTTTTTACCTTCAAATTTAAAGCGGTAGTCGCCTTTTGCAAACTGTCTGGCAATAACCGCTAACTGTGAAAGTCCTGTCGTTAAATTATTTGCTAACAAACTACTGGTGATCACACCAAATAACATAGTTAAAACAGCGAGTGTGATCAGCGTTAATAATAATTGCTCAATATCGCGATAACTCGAGCTTAAATCTGCGCTAAGCAGTAAGGTTATCGGATGCGATTGTAAAGAGGGTAAAGCTATTTGTTCGTTTTCATAGGCCAAATATTCGGCAAAAAAACGAGCCGTAGTTTTTTTGGTAAAGTACGCTATTGGTTGAAAGTTATCTGGTTGGGATACTAGCGAGCTTGTTGCAAAATCATCTAATTGCGCAACAAAACTAACCTCCATTCCGGTTAAGCTTTTTAGCTCAGTAGCCACTGCAGATGTTATTTTAAATCCGACCAAACTGTAAGCGATAGTCCTGGGAGTTTTAACTGGCAATAAAATCACTTGGTACAGCTGGTTATTTAACACCACAAAGCTCGATTGCTCAGAATTATTTAATAACTCATCCATTAAGGGCTGTAGGTTATCGGCAAAATTTTGTGCATTAACATTAGCTGATACTAACCGCCCTGATAAATCGAGCAACAGCATAAGATCCGCATTGATCCGTTGACTGTGGTTGTATAACACACTGCTAATAGTGGCGGCATCACGAGTTGCAACCGCTTGCTTAAAACCAAAATCAGCGGTTAACACCTTTGCGGCTGTTAATAATAAGCTCTCTTTTGATTTTAAATATTGTTTATAAACGCTTTGCGCAACCGTTATATTTTGTTGCACTTTTTCTGCCTGAAATTTACTGGTAGACCACCAAAAGCTCAGTAAACTAACCAAGGTAGTGAGTAATACCAAGCCAACGCAAAGCGTTGTAATACGACTGCGTAAATTATTGGCCATTGCCTTCCCTAAATTGACTGCCAAAGGTATTACGTGGTGCAGGGGTAGATGTATTTATAGTTATTGATAACGGGCTGGTTGATTCTATATTAAACAGTTTTTTATTATCCAAGGGAGCTGTTTGCAGTGAATGCCAAACACTGGCTTGCACAGGAAAAGTGTCTACTTGCAGCTTTATCTGGCCTTGCTCGTTACTGGTATACACATGACTACTGTTAGCGACATATATATAGCCCACCATGGAGTCATGAATATTGCAGCCTAGAACAACAACACCTTGATTATCAAACTTAATAGGTTCTTCTGGCTGGCCAGAATAGAGCTTTAATTGAAAAGGTTTAGCTTTTGAAAAAGAATAAACATGGTGGCGAATATTATCGCTATTTGGAAAGTCGACGTACTGACCTTGGTGCACAATAAGCAACTCTGGAGAAAACTGTTTATCAACTTGATCCATTACCGCTGTGGGTAAATTGCCCGAAGTTTTTGAAGAAGGTAAATGATTTATTTCTACGACAGCATTAGGCAATACTTGGCCATGCTGATCTTTAATAACCAAATTAATGTTATTACCAAAAGCCGATACATTAAACAATACACCCAGTACTAATAAATAACGACGTTTTGCAATAACTTGCCATGCTCGCTCTAACATAACCACACCCAAAAATTCACCATAGGTTAAGTTAATTAGAGACGAGCACTAATTGCAAGAATTATAGTTCAGTAACTTAAAATAAATACTTTTTCATTAGTTAAAATGAGCTTTGCTATTTCTGTCTACTTACTACGTTATTTAACGATTAAACCGTAATCAGCATCTAAAATAGCAATCACTTCTTGGCGCGGATCATTAGGTATAATAATCTCTTTACCAATAATTTTGCTCGCGATGCCCACATAAGTGTCAGACACT
This sequence comes from Pseudoalteromonas sp. APC 3495, assembly GCF_030407645.1. Lineage (NCBI taxonomy): Bacteria > Pseudomonadati > Pseudomonadota > Gammaproteobacteria > Alteromonadales > Pseudoalteromonadaceae > Pseudoalteromonas > Pseudoalteromonas sp. APC 3495. The sequence continues at coordinate 82,512 of NZ_JASDDA010000009.1, forward strand.
TCAAGCATTACTGACTCAGGTAAAATATAATCTTTTGCTAACTGCTCACGCTCAGCCATACGGTCTTTATTTAATAACACATCATTCTCTGGTACGTTATTAATTAACAGCTGACGGAAACCTTCCTTTGAGTTTTCAACAATCTTGCCATCTCTATAAGATGCTTCATCCCAAATACGCGATGAATCGGGTGTCCCTACTTCATCAATATAAATAAGTTGCTGCGCACCATTTAAATCTTCTACGTAACCAAATTCAAATTTAGTATCTACGAAAATTTGCCCGAGCTTAGCTAACTCATTACTAATTAGCTCGAACCCTTCTACCAATAATTTTTCGTATTTGGCGACATCGTCAGCCGATTTAAAATTAAAAACATCTAAGTTGTTTGTAATATTTTCACGAGTGATGTTTACATCATCAACGGCAGGAATATCAGCAACCCCTTCTATAATACCCTTAGTAGAGGGAGTTATAAGTACTTGCTCAAGCTTTTGATTCGCTTTTAAGCCTTCGGGAAGCTGCAAACCACAAAAGTGTCTTTCGCCTTTGGCGTAGTCGCGCCACATACTGCCGGTAATATATTGACGAGCAATCGCTTCAACTTTAACCGTACTGGCTTTACGAACAATCCATACGTATGGATGAGGAATATCAACAATATGATTACCCGCCAAACCGGCTTCATTAAACATGTTAAACCAATGAGCAGCCACTGAGTTTAATGCAATCCCTTTACCAGGAACGCCATTTAGGCCATTTTCACCTTGCCATATGCAATCAAAAGCAGAAATTCTGTCAGAAATAACCATAATGGCTAATTCAGTATCGGCAGGAACGTTATAGCCTTTTTCATTTATTAAGCGTTTGCTATCTGCATCGGTTAACCAATAAACTGAACGCACTTTGCCACTATGTACTTTACCTTTGGTACGAATGGGTAAGTCATCGTTTACGTCTAAAACTTTATAGCTAGTCATGCTATCTCCGGGGTTTGGCATGCTCAAAGAGCAAAGTATGGAATTGGGGTTAGGCGCTCTATAATAATCTAGCCAACCACAAAGCTCAATCTTAGGCTAAAAACAAATCATCTCAGTATATTTATCTAGCTGGCGCATTGGGGTAAACTTGCATGATTACTTGCCCTAAGGAGCTAGCTTGAACTATTTAACTGCCACTAAGAATAAGAAATATTTAATGTATATTTCTCAAAATTATTCCTATGCTATTTTAAGGCCTTTGCAAGCAGAAATATTAGCTCAAGGAGGGGAAGTTAAATGGTTTTTAGAAGGTGATAATGTTAATCCTGACTTTTTGAAAAGTGATGAAAAAACACTAAATTCTATTCATGAAATAAATCAATGGGCGCCTGACGCAACCTTTGCACCAGCGAACTCTATCCCTACATTTTTTCCCGGAAAGAAAGTGGCTGTTTTTCACGGCTTTGATGCTGGAAAGCTAAATAAAAAAGGCCAAAACGATCACTTTAAAGTGCGGGGCTGCTTTGATTTATATTGTACACAAGGCCCAAATACAACGGCTCCATTTACGGCGTTACAAAAAAAATTGGGTTATTTTAAGGTAGTAGAAACAGGTTGGCCTCCCCTAGATCAATTTTTTAACGGTAACTCAAAGCCTAGCCACATTGATGAAACAGACTCTCGCCCAACAGTATTGATCTGCTCTACATTCTCAAAACGCTTATCTCTTGCACCTAAACTTTATGAACAAATAAAACACTTTAGTGAAAGCGGTAAATGGCGACTCTTAGTTCAGTTTCATCCTAAAATGGCACAAGAGTGGGTTGATAAATACAAAGCGTTAAGTAATGACAATCTAACCTTTGTTGAAACAGACAATGTTATTCCTTTATTACAATCTGCTGATGTAATGCTGTGCGACACTTCATCCATATTACTGATGTTTTTGGTACAACGAAAACCAGTTGTAACGTTTTGCAATAAAGCACCTGAAAAACACTTACTTGATATTACGGATAAAAATAACGTTGAAGCCGCAATAGACTACGCACTAACTTACCCAAAAGAACTTGTAGATAATATTGAAGCTTTTTGCCAAGAGTTACACCCATACACAGATGGTAAATCAAGCCAACGAGTACTTTGCGCAACCAATGAACTGTTGCATAGTGATGAAAAGCTCAAAGCAAAACCGCTTAATTTTATTAGACAATTTAAAATGCGCAAAAGACTTAACTATTGGAGTTGGTAAGCCGTTATGATCAACCTTGAGAATGTCTCTTTCAAATGGCAAAAAAGCGCAGTCACCCCGACTCTCGCTATTAAGCAGCTTACGATTAATGCTGGGGAACATGTTTTTTTACATGGTCCAAGCGGTAGTGGTAAATCTACCTTACTAGCGCTACTGGCAGGCATTAATGTAACCACTAGCGGCCAACTTTGTGTTTTAAACCAAAACCTAAGTGCGCTCACCAACGCACAGCGCGATGCATTTAGAGCGGATCATATTGGCTATATTTTCCAAAACTTTAATTTACTACCTTATTTAACCCCATTAGAAAACGTGTGTTTAGGGTGCCAATTTTCGAAAAAGCGTCAGCAACACATGCTCAGCCAAGCCGATAATTTAGAGAGTGAAGCAGCCAGATTACTCAATGCACTGGGGTTAGAGGCGCACTTTCATAATCAAAATGTTGCCACTTTAAGTATTGGGCAACAACAGCGTGTTGCTGCAGCACGCGCATTTATAGGCAGCCCTGAACTTATTATTGCCGATGAGCCTACTTCAGCACTTGATACCCAAAATCGTGAAAGCTTTATTAAGCTGCTATTTGAACAAGCAAAAAAAAGTAACAGCACGCTTGTTTTTGTCAGTCACGATGAAACATTAAAGCCACTCTTTAGCCGCACAATCGACTTAGTAAGTTTACAAGGTGATGTATGATTTTATTTAAACTTGCCTATAAAAGTTTGCTCAATAGACGTGCCAGCGTATTACTCACATTGCTCACTATCGCGATTAGCGTCATGTTATTACTCAGTATTGAGCGCGTTCGCGTGGATGCCAAAAGTAGTTTTAGTAATACCATTTCGGGTACCGATTTAATTGTTGGCGCACGTACTGGCGATATTCAATTACTACTCTCCTCGGTGTTTAGGATTGGCCATACCAACAATGGGGTGAGTTGGCAAAGCTATCAATACATAACAAAACAGCGCGGGGTTAAGTGGAGCATTCCTATCAGCCTTGGAGATAGCCACAAAGGCCAAGCAGTCTTAGGCACCACACTCGATTATTTTAAGCACTACCGATTTGCCAAAAAACAGCCCTTAGTATTTGAACAAGGACAGGCTTTTTCTAGCATCAATGAAGTTGTTATAGGTAGTGAGGTTGCAAAAAAATTAGCTTATCAAATTGGCGATGAAATCGTTATTTCTCATGGTATGGGCAATACTAGCTTTCATCATCATGATGATAACCCTTTTAAAGTGGTCGGTATCTTAAAGCCTACCGGTACCCCAGTGGATAAAACCTTGCATGTGCCACTGGCGGCAATTGAGCTGATCCATGGTGGCGGCCATCATGATCATGACGATCATCATGATCACTCGAGCCATGCATTAATTGGGCACCCAAAACAAATTACCGCCTTTTTAATGGGCTTCGACTCACCGCTTTATACGCTACAAATTAGGCGCAACATTAACCAATATAAACAAGAGCCTCTATTAGCGATTATGCCCACAGTCACTTTAAAAGAGCTTTGGGAAATGCTGGCAATAATAGAAAAAATACTGCTGTTATTTTCATTTGTGGTGGTCATTATTAGCTTGCTCGGTATGTTAACCACACTACTTGCTAACCTTAATCAACGCCGCAGAGAATTGGCAATATTACGCTCTGTGGGTGCTCGCCCTTGGCAGTTATTTTCGCTGATCAGTATGGAATCACTGCTCACCACCTTTTTAGGCTGTTTGATAGGGTGTATTTTATTTTATGCACTTATGGGCACTACGGCGGGTTACTTGCAAAGCCAAGCAGGGGTTAGCATTAATATCAGTATGCTCTCTGACTATGAACTCACTTTGATTGGCGTTATTATGGCTGCGGGATTCATTATTGGTTTGATCCCCGCAACACGCGCTTACTTTTATTCTCTCAGTGATGGTATGAGTATAAAAATATAAACTTTAGGATGATCATGACGTTGTTTAAAGTAACTACACACTCTTTAATGCTATTAAGCGCAGTGCTAATTAGCTTTGCTAGCGTTGCAAATCCATCCAAGGAAATTTTTTGGGAAGACCTCATACCCGAGGGCCATGTACAAATAGATACTCAAGCACAAGCTAATCACGAAGGCAGTGAACAAAACTGGGTACAACCTGATTTAGACGCGCCAGTTGTTAAAGCACTTGATGGGCAGTCTGTTAGCTTACCTGGTTTTGTTGTACCTCTTGAAGGCGATAGCGAACTTATCACCGAGTTTTTATTAGTCCCTTACTTTGGTGCCTGTATTCATGTGCCCCCGCCGCCGCCAAATCAGCTGGTTCATGTGACCATTAAAGGCGGTGTCCCTATCGATAGCTTATACGATGCGATTGTTGTAACGGGTATTATTAAAACGCAAACTTGGTCTGGCGAAATCGCCCAAGTAGGTTACACAATGCAAGCTGTCGGTGTTGCTCCTTTTGAGCTTTAATTCTTAAAATACAGAGCCCACTCTATAGTGGGTTTTTATTTTGTTCTATCAACCACCCGTTCTTATATCTCGTTCAAGTTCAGACTGCGTTTTCACTGGATGACAAGTCGACTTCACCGTGCTCTTATTGCTTTCATCTTCGTCAGAACTAAAAATTGTGTAGCTATAGTCTGTTTCAACTTCACCACCTAAGCACTCATGCTCTGCAAATACTTCATCTCCATAACCCTCTGGCATTTCTTTTGACGCACACCCACTGAGGATCAGAAATGTTATTAAAATTGACATTACTTTCATATTAATCACCTTAAAAGAACACGTTATAAATTATAGTTCGTACTCAAAATGCCATGATGGAAGCTTGTTGAGTAATGGCAGAAGTGCTTTTTCTTTTCTTAAATCACGACGCTCTCTCTCCAACTGTTCTCGCTCTCGGCGTAACTCTTTACTTTGGCTACTTGACGGTTTATCACTCGTTAATTCATCACTAATAGATTGCAGCCGCCAATTAATATTATTAAGTCGATCATCTATCTCGGCTTTCCTTGCTTCAAATTGATAACGCTCATTACCTTCTTGCCATGCTTTTCTAAACTGTGTGTCATTACAAATCCCGTTATACGCATCGCCTCGTAAACCTAGGGTAAAGCCATTTTCAGGCTCACAAAAGGCTGCGAGCCCCTGTTTGTAACCAGCTTGATAATCATCTAATTTTGCAGTGATGCCAAATTCACTACAAGCAGATATGATTTCTCTGCCATGTTCAAATGTATACCCTTGCTCACCATGACTAAAGCCTAGATTTGTCCAATTGGCCTGTATACATTCATCCTGAGACAAAGAAGAGCATCCTGATAGCAATATGAAAAACAGTAAAAACAAGTAACGACTAGACATTATTTTTCCTAAAATAGCCAAACTCAACTAAGTACCTATTCTAGGGCGAGATAAAGGTAAAGTGAATAATAAAAATGTAACAAGCTATTCTAATAAACCTGAAATTTAGAATAAAAAACCTTGAAAGCATGCACTTTCAAGGTTTTATTTATAGCGTTTTACAGTTATTAAGTTAAGCAGTACCACCTACCGTTAACTGATCAATTTTCAAACTTGGCTGGCCTACGCCTACTGGTACACTTTGACCGTCTTTACCACAAACACCGACGCCTTTATCAAGTGCTAAATCATTACCTACCATAGAGATTTGTTGCATAACCTCAGGGCCATTACCAATTAAGGTAGCACCTTTAATTGGCTGGGTGATTTTACCATTTTCAATTAAATACGCTTCTGAGGCACTAAATACAAACTTACCCGAGGTGATATCCACTTGGCCGCCACCAAAATTGGGAGCAAACACGCCTTTTTTAACCGTGCTGATAATATCAGCTTGGCTATGCTCGCCGCCTAACATGTAAGTGTTGGTCATACGTGGCATAGGTAAATGCGCGTATGATTCCCGACGAGCATTACCTGTTGGGTTTACCCCCATTAAACGCGCGTTCATTTTATCTTGCATATAGCCTTTTAAAATACCGTTTTCGATAAGTACGTTATAGGCTGCAGGCGTGCCTTCATCATCGACATTAAGTGAACCACGGCGATCGGCCATAGTGCCATCATCAACCACAGTACATAGCTCTGAAGCAACTTTTTGACCTACTTTACCGCTAAACGCAGACGCGCCTTTACGGTTAAAGTCTCCCTCTAGGCCATGACCTACGGCCTCGTGCAACAACACGCCTGGCCAGCCATTACCTAATACCACTTCCATAGTACCCGCTGGGGCATCAATAGCTTCTAAGTTTACTTTAGCTTGACGAATGGCTTCTTCTGCAAAACCCATCCAACGCGGCTTACCATCTACCAGCTCTTTAAAGTAACCATAATCTAGGCGCGCACCGCCACCAGCACCGCCACGTTCACGACGACCATTCTTCTCTAGCAATACAGAGCAGTTTAAACGGATCAGTGGGCGAATATCGGTAGCAAAGGTGCCATCGCTGGCTGCAATTAATACTTCTTCGTATACCGCAGACATTGAGCTAATAACTTGCTCAGCATCAGGGGCTAATTCGCGAATATAATTTTCAAGCTCACGTAACAAATTAACTTTATCGGTATCGCTCATACTAGAAATTGGTTGATGCGGTGCAAACTGCTGCTTTGCAGCCACGTCACTAAATACTTTAACCGCTTTATCTTCACCGGCATCGGCAATACTACGAGCAGCGGTGGCTGCTTTGTTTAACGCTTCAAGATTAATTGCGTCTGAATACGAGAAACCGGTTTTTTCACCGCTTACAGCCCGCACACCCACACCACGCTCAACGTTATAAGAGCCTTCTTTTACTAAGCCGTCTTCTAATACCCAAGACTCATGATGGCTCGATTGAAAATAAAGATCGGCATAATCAACTTTGTGCTGGTGAATATAAGCTAATGTTTTTTCGAGTTCTTCTCGATTTAGCTGGCTGTCGTGTAATAAATGCTGTTCAACCGAATTCATAATAATGGCTCTCTAAATCGTTGGTGAGATTGCAACGGCATATCTCGTCTAATTTTGTGTAACTGGTTTAAATCTACGGTGCAACTAATAAAACCAAGCCCTGTTGATTTTTCACTTAATGTTTCACCCCAAGGCGATAACATGAGGCTGTGACCATAAGTTTGCCTACCGTTTTCATGCGTTCCATATTGCGCTGCAGCAATAACATAACATTGCGTTTCTATAGCTCGCGCTGCAAGTAGCGGCTGCCAATGCGCTTTACCTGTTGGAACAGTAAACGCACTGGGTACTAATATAATTTCGGCGCCTTTGCGAACTAAGGCATTAAATAAACCAGCAAAACGCAAATCATAACATACTGTTAAACCAATTTTACCAAAGGGCGAATCAACAACCACAACCTCATCGCCGGCTTGAGTAAAATCGGATTCTCGGTAGCTGCCGGTCTGGTCATCTACCTCAACATCAAATAAATGTATTTTGTTATAGCTTGCAACAATATCGCCTTGATTATTAAATAAATGAGAGGCGGCGTAATACTTATGCTGGTTATATGGCTCTGGTAACGTGCCAGCGTTTAACCAAATGTTGTGTTTACGGCACAATTCACTGAGTTGCTGTTTGTACTGTTCAATGCGCTGTGACACTAACAACGTATCACCTGCGTGTTTACTAAACACTAAAAATGCTTCTGGTAAACACACTAGCAGCGGACGAGCTGTCGGTAAGGTTTGTAATGCCTGTTTTAATTTTGCAATATTATCATCAGGGTTTAAGCCTGAGCACATTTGCAATGCGATAATCGCAGGAGATGAGTTTATGTGTTGTTTATTCATTGTGTGGCGCTAACCTCGGCATCTTTAAGTTTTAACTCTGAGGATGCTTGTGGCTGGTTTTGTGCTGCTTGCGGTAAAGTCACCTCTCGACTCTTACGATCTAACTCTTGTACCTGAGGATCGTTCATTTTGCCTGTTACTTTAAAGTTGATCTCTGAGATCACTCGGGCAGAATGAATCACTTTATCAATTGCTAAAGCTGCAAGCCCCGTTACTGGATTAACCATCCAAGCCACAATCACCGGAATGCTCGAGGTTACTTGTGGTGCCACGGCTAAGTCGTAGTCAATTTCGAGAGTATTTAAATTTGCATACCCTTTTATAGAGAGATCGGCAGGTACCCCATCCATTTTAGTATCTTGGGTATAGGCAATGCCTTTATCTATCTGCATGGTGCCTTGCATGCTGTTATAAAAAAAACCTTTAGAAAATACATCTCTAAAATCAAGCTTTAGCTTACGCACTAATGAATCAAGGCTCAGTAATGAGAATACGCGTGCACCTCCATCACTGATTTCAGTTAAATGGCCTTCGCCTAAATCCCAGCTAATTTCACCATCTAAACTGGCAATGTCTAAATCATAAGGTGCCGCTTGCCAATTTAGCTGATAATTTAGATTGGCGTTTGAGTCTTTAATAGTGGTGGTAATATCAAACTCATTAAATAAGGCGCCAATATCATTACTTTTAAGTTCACCGCTCATCGCCGTTAGGCCATTCTGCCATTGCCCTTTAGTCCGTAATATATGGTCGCCCTTATCAACCACTAGCTCAGAAATAAGCAGCTTTTTACCATCGCCTAACAATGAGGCGCTTACCTTATCAAGCTGATAATGACTTACTTTACAATCGGCACATTCAAATTCAATAGCCGGTAATTTTGTAAGCCATGCAAGTTGTTCAGGGGTTGATTTTTCGCTCGGTTGCTCTGATTCTGTATCTAAAAAATTAAGCCTTAAATAATCGCTATTAATTCGAATCGGCTGACTTGATTGCCCGCTAGGTATAAATACTTCGGCTCTTAACTCTTTGGCATTGAGCTTTAATTGCAAATTATTATTTAGGGGCGATAAACGCATATCAAAATCATTAAACTGCATGCCACTCACGTTAAAAGAGTTAATATTCGCAACCACTTCATGTAAAGGCGGCATCACGCCCGTCGAGGCACTGTCAGACTGCGCTTTAGCTACATTAATAATTTGATCAATTAAATCAACCCAAGGTAATAACTCACTTTGCGTTAAATTAATACTCACCGCTAAATTTTGTGAGTTAAGCCCTAAATCTTTTTCACCGATAATAAAATGAGCGTTGGTAAACTGCGATTGAGTATTGTCTAGAATGGCATTGAAATAAAATAACTCATTAATATTTGCAGTGATCAGATTAGAGATATCATCACCTTGAATAACCGCACTCAGAGGCCAAATTTGCTCACTGCTTTTTGTATATACTCCTGGCAAGGAACTATTTAAGCCAATAAGTGGCGATTCAACTTCGGCACGATAGTTAAACCCTTGCTCGGTAAAATTAAGCTCTAAAGCAATATCAACGTCACTTTGCCCGCTTAAGTAACCATCTAAAATACCTTGACCATGGTTTATGAGTGTTTGCGCATCAAGCTGAGCATTTATATTTATATTAGCGCGATAATCCTCTGCGTTTGCGTCACTAGTGTAGTTAATCGTTAATGGCATACCAAGCCATGTAGCCGTAGCATCGGTGAGGTTTATTTGTTGATTATTAAAGCTAAGTTCACCCTTTAAATGCTCAAGCGAAATACCGGGAGCAGAAATATAAAGAGGTGAGTCGAGTAAATTAACCTTACCAGTTACACTCGCTCCGCCCTCAAATTGTGAACCGATTAGCAATTCAATGTTTGCGCTGGCAAGCCCCTGTCCTTGCACAACATTAAAAATATCAGCTAATGGATTTGCTAAAGGCGTGGCGACAAAAAAATCGTGCATTTTTTCAAGCTCAGCTTGCTTATCAATACTAACCACCAATGGCGCATCGCCCATTAAGTCATCAATACTCACATGTACACTACTGCCAACGTCAAGGTTTACCAGTTGGCCTTGCTGGCTATAAATATCCATTCGCTCATTTGCAAAATGCAGCTTTACACTGGCATTTGTGACTGCTTGCCAAGCCGGATCGAATTGATAGGTAGCATTATCTATTTGCGCTAAAACATCAAACTGCCCAGAACCATCGTCAAATGGAAAGCCTGATAATGGACCAGAAAATAACACCTGGGCATTTGTTACTTCACCTGATTTTATTGCGCCATTTAAATAACTAACTAACTCAGGGCTCATTAACGTTAAAGGAAAATAATGACCGGCAATACTGGCATCGGGGGCAAATGCTTCGGCATATAAATCTAAGCGAGGCGTCTTACCTAAACTTAATTTCATCTGTGCACTTAAGGTCACTTCATTGTTATCAAACCACAGGTTATCACTACTAATATGCCAATCGCCTGAGCGCTTAGCTAAATCTAATTCAATGTTTAGCTGGTTATAGTCAATATTATTACTAAAACTAGCACCTGTAATTAAGTGGCTGTTTTCACCAAAAATAGTGATCCGGCCATATTGCTGATTAACCAATCCATCAACCCTTAAGGATTGAGCGGCGGGTACGGCGTTTTTTTCTTTCCAGCTAATTTCATCGGCTTCAAACCACAACTGCCATTGCTTTGCATCGGCAAACTCTAGATACGCGTTTTTTATTTCACCACTGGGTTGGCGAGCTAAAAAAGGAGTTAAATCAGTAAAATTAGTTAATTCTGCTAAATCATTTAATAGGGCTAAATCGAGTTGCTGCAGCCATATTTTATTTTGCTTGCCTAATAAAGCTTCAAATTCGAGGCTAGGCCACGTTATTTCGTTGGTACTAAACGCTAAGCCGGTACTTTTTAACCGCCAGCTATTTTGCTCAGGGTATAAATGAAATCCCCCTTCACTTAGGCTGACCTTTTGTGTTTGATCATTGAGTTGCCAATTTACCGCACTCGGTAACCACTGTACTTTTACGTCACTTACTAAGCCTTGCTCTAGCCTAAGCCATGCTTGTAAGTTTAAATCACTATGCAGTTGCTGCTTTTGAGTATTTATATACTGGGCCAACCAATTTGACACATCAACCTGATTAGCCTGCACATATAAATCGCCCACCATTTGCTCTAAGGTTTCACCTTTGAGCGCAATACGGGCATCAAAATTACCCACAGAAATTCCCGGTAACGCTAGGCTACCGCTACCAAGATGCTGTTTATCTTGGTTTTGCCATACAATGTTTTCTAATAATAGTTTACGTTCTTTGTTATCTTCTAGTACAAAGCTGATGCTGGAGTTTTCTATTGCAAAGTGACCGGTTTCGCCTAAAAACAGTCCTTCTATTAGTTCTTTTTGCTCAAATGAAACTTCATCTTGATTACCAGCAAATAAATTAGCGACATTAACCTTGGTATGAAAGCCATTGATCACAAAGTAATTTGATTTAAGCTGCAGCGACTTTAAACTTTCCCAAAGGTTTAGCTCTAAACTGGTTTTAGCTATGGTTAAAGAGATAGGGGCTGTTTGGTTGTCTTTAAATGATAATTCTTCGAGTACTAAAGCGGGACCACTGCCTTGCCAACTTGCTGATATAGCACCTATAGATAAACTAATATCAAACTTATCATCAAGGTAGCTTTCTATATCTCCTTTATAATCGTTTGCGTAGGGTAAGGTGTATTTTAAAATAGAAACAATCACGGCCAGTAGTACTAAAATTACAGCACTTATTTGCCATAATTTTCGCACACAATAAAAACAGGCCGCTTTAAATTTCATTACATCATTACCACATCAAACTGCTCTTGGCTGTATAAACTTTCAGTTTGAATATTGACCTGCTTTCCAATAAATAGTTCTAATTCGGCGAGGTTATGATACTCATCATTTAATAGCGCTTCACAAACTGCAGGCGAAGCATACACTACAAACTTATCTGCATCGTAAGCGCGATTAACACGTACTATTTCACGAAGAATTTCATAGCAGACTGTCTCAACTGTTTTTTGTGAGCCTCGCCCTGAACATGCTGGGCATACATCACACAATACATGTTCTAGGCTTTCGCGGGTACGTTTGCGGGTCATTTCAACTAAGCCTAATGCCGACAAACCATTGATATTAGATTTGGCACGATCTTTATCGAGTGCAGATTCTAATGAGTGCATTACACGGCGTTTATGCTCATCGCTTACCATATCAATAAAGTCGATAATAATAATACCGCCCAAATTGCGCAGCCTTAGTTGACGAGCAATAGCAGAGGTTGCTTCTACGTTGGTATTAAAAATAGTTTCTTCAAGGTTACGGTGACCAACAAAAGCGCCTGTATTTACATCAACAGTGGTCATCGCTTCAGTTTGATCTATGATCAAATAACCACCCGATTTTAAAGTAACTTTACGATGCAGTGCTTTTTGAATTTCACTTTCTACATCAAATAAATCAAAAATGGGGCGCTCACCTGGGTAATACTCAAGCACTTGTGATAACAAAGGCACAAACTCTTCAGTAAACAGCTTAAGCTCTTGGTAGGTAAGCTTAGAGTCAACACGGATGCGCTCCATATCTTCACCAACGTAATCACGTAACGTTCTAAAGGCAAGTGTAAGATCTTCATGCAAGATACTGGCTTTGCTTGTTTTTCTGCGTCTAGAGACAATTTTATCCCAGAGCTTTTTTAAAAAAGCTGCATCGTGTCTCAGCTCCGCTTCACTTGCGCCTTCAGCAGCTGTTCTGACAATAAAACTACCGTTTTCATCGCCGTATTCGGCTACAATTTTTTTCAGCCTTGCACGCTCTTCTTCCGTTTCGATACGCTGACTCACCCCAACATGTGTCGCATCAGGCATAAACACTAAATACCGTGAAGGTATCGTGATATCAGTGGTTAAACGTGCCCCTTTGCTACCCAAAGGGTCTTTAACCACTTGCACCATAATGTACTGACCTTGGCGAACCAGTTCACGAATATCTTGGACTTTTTTAATCGGCTCGTCGTCAACGCCCTCAACAATAGAGGCACTATTAACGATATCTGAAGCGTGTAAAAAGGCGGCTTTCTCTAGGCCTATATCAACAAAAGCGGCTTGCATACCTGGTAACACGCGGCTTATTTTACCTAAGTAAATATTACCCACGATACCTAAGTTACCAATACGTTCTAGCTGAATTTCTTGTAATACACCGTTTTCGATTAGGGCAACGCGACTTTCACTTGGCGTGACATTGATCAGTAGTTCTGTACTCATGCTACCCTCTTAAGAATGTATTTAATAATTGTTCTGTCTCATATAAAGGTAAGCCGACAACGGCAAAATAGCTACCCGAAATATGCGTTACAAAGCGCCCACCTACCCCTTGGATACCGTAACCACCGGCTTTATCTTGAGGCTCGCCCGTTTGCCAATAAGCATGTATTTCTTCATCACTGAGCGTTTTAAAGGTGACATCTGTACTGACCACACAACTGAGTACTTTATCTGATGTAGCAAAAGCGATGGCAGTTAACACTTGGTGCGTGTTCCCTGATAAGCGCTTTAAGGTTTGAGTAAAATCGTCTTTATCTCGAGGCTTACATAATGATTGGTTATCCATCACCACCACAGTATCACTACCTAGCACTGGCCGGTCAGTATAACCTTGCTCTACGCCCATTTGCGCCTTTAAACGCGCTAAACGCTCTACATAGTCATGCGGGCGCTCATTAACAAACTGGCTTTCATCGGCATCAACACTAAACTGTGAAAATTCAATACCCAATTGGGTTAGAAGCTCTTTACGACGGGGAGACGCGGAGGCTAAATATACTGCGCAAGTCATTATCTGATCCTAAAATGTCTACGGTATTTTCGAAGTAATAAAAATACCCATATCCAGCTCAACATGCCTGTTAATACAGGCCATAAGTAATGTGGGCTAAAATAAACGCCAAGTAAAAAGTGATTTAACCAAAACTGCATTAAGTGGTAAAGCGTTAAGAACAAGCCTATAAGTAGGCTTTGTTGCCACAATGAAAAATTGCGAATTTTTTGGAAGTTACTTGCAGTAACAAAAATACACACTGAATAAGTTAAGGAATTAACACCCAATGAGGAGCCTGTTGCTAAGTCAATTAATAACCCAACAACCCAAGCAGTCCCTATATTTAGTCGATGCGGTAAAGCCAAAGACCAGTACATAAGCACCAACAGCACCCAATCAGGACGAAATGGTTCAAGTGAAAAAGGTAACGGCATTAGCGCCATTACTAATGCAAAGAAAATACTTAATGCGATTAAGAGCATATGACGGTTAATCATCACCCATCAACTCCTGCTGATTTAGCCATAACACCACTAATAACCGAATTCGATCTAATTGAGCTATCGGCTCAGCAAATACTTGCGCAAAAGGTTGGCCTTCATCACGAGTTATTTCGGTGATCACAGCAACCGGATAACCTTCAGGAAAGGTACCACCTAGGCCAGAGGTCACCAGCACATCACCAATACGAACATCTAAGCTATGCGGCACATGTGATAGCTTTAGCACGTTAATTTTACCGATACCTTCAACCACTGTGCGCACATCGTTTCGTAATATACGCACCGGTGTTGCATGGGTGGTATCTGTAATTAACAGCACCCGCGAGGTTGTTGAACCAACTTTAGTCAACTGCCCGACTAACCCCATATCATCAATCACCGCTTGGCTTTCGCTTAAACCATCGGTGGTTCCCCGATTTATCACCACTTGGTGACTATAAGGATTTGAATGAACAGAAAGTACTTGAGCAATAATTTTACGATTGGTGTGTTTAGAGGAAGAGCCAAGTAATGCACGAAGTTTTTGATTCTCTTTTGCTAAAAACTCATACTGCTGGATTTGCTCACTTTGCAATACTTGCTTCTTTTTGAGTGCTTCGTTTTCGGTTAGTAACTGCTCACGGGTATGCAAACTTTTGGCGCTAAAGCTAAATACTTCGTAAGGTAGGTTAGCAACATAAATAAGTGGACTGACCAACGTATTCAAACTAGTACGAATGTTCTCGCCACCTTGCGTGTACTTGTCTCCAAGGATCAATACGATACTCAAAAGCACTGCGACAAAAAGTCGCAGTTGCAAAGAAACCGTTTTTTCAAACATTGATTTCATTAATCGTAACTAAAAACGTCACCACCGTGCACATCAATCATCTCAAGTGCCTTGCCGCCGCCACGTGCAACACACGTAAGTGGATCATCAGCAACAACCACTGGAATGCCCGTTTCTTCCATTAGCAGGCGATCTAAATCCTTAAGTAATGCGCCGCCGCCAGTTAACACCATACCATGCGCTGAAATATCAGATGCCAGCTCAGGTGGAGACTGCTCAAGCGCCACCATGACAGCGCTTACAATTCCCATTAGTGGCTCTTGTAATGCTTCTAAGATTTCATGCGAGTTAAGCGTAAACGAACGAGGAACGCCTTCTGCAAGGTTACGACCACGCACTTCTATCTCTACTGGTTCGTCTGTTTTAAATGCCGATCCAATTTGGTGTTTAATATTCTCAGCGGTGGCTTCACCGATTAAGCTACCAAAGTTACGACGCACATAATTAATAATGGCTTCATCGAACTTATCACCACCAATGCGTACTGAAGATGAATACACAACACCATTAAGTGAAATAATAGCGACTTCTGTTGTACCGCCACCAATATCAACCACCATAGAACCCGTTGCTTCAGACACCGGTAAACCGGCACCAATTGCAGCTGCCATTGGCTCTTCGATTAAGTAGACTTCGCGAGCACCTGCACCCATCGCTGATTCACGAATTGCACGCTTTTCAACTTGGGTGGCTCCACAAGGAACACAAATAAGCACGCGTGGGCTTGGGCGCATAAAATTATTATTGTGCACTTGTTTGATGAAGTGCTGTAACATTTTTTCAGTAACATAAAAATCAGCAATCACACCGTCTTTCATTGGACGTATAGCTTTAATATTACCAGGCGTACGGCCCAACATTTGCTTAGCTTCTGTACCTACAGATGCAACACTTTTAGGTCCACCAGCACGCTCTTGACGAATAGCAACAACTGAAGGTTCGTTTAATACAATACCTTCTTCTTTTACATAAATTAGTGTGTTGGCTGTACCTAAATCGATCGATAGATCGTTTGAAAAAATACCACGGAGTTTTTTAAACATGAGGCTGGATGACCTTTGAAATTCGTTCTTATTGTAGTTGCGCTTACTTTAACATTCTCAACACAATGAGCAATGTAAAGCGCAGCCGTCTTTGTAATCATTAAAAAGAGGAAGCACCGCTTCCCCATTAAATATTATCGTTCGCTCATTAAGCGAAAGCCAATATAATTAGCTCTAAAATCTGGCGCTAAAATTAAACGCGTTGATGCACGAGCAAGGCTAGGGGCAAAATTCCATGCACCTCCGCGAACAACGGCATCTTTTTTATTCCCTGTGCTACTAGTCCATTCCCATACATTGCCTACAGTATCGTATAAGCCAAATGCATTTGCAGAAAAAGATCCAACGGGAGCCGTGCGTTTATTCGACCACTCGCTACCACACCAACCACAGTTAGCTAGGTTTTTACCAATTTCGTTACCCCATGGGTACTCTGTCTCAGTGCCTGCACGCGCCGCATATTCCCACTCAACCTCAGTAGGTAAACGATACGTTTGCGCTGTTTTATCAGAAAACCATTCAGCGTAAGCAATAGCATCATTTTTTGTCAAACACACAGCAGGAAACTCATTGGTTTGCTCAAATCCTGGAGCACGCCAATTTAAGCTTGCTTCCCAAACAGGTTCGCCGTTGAGGTAATATGCGCAACCTTTGCCTTTTTCAGCTTCGGTTTTATATTGCGTTTCGTTTACAAACGCTTCAAATGCGCCAACAGTCACTTCTTTGCTCTGCATAGCAAAAGATTCACTAATCGTTTTTTCAACCACGGGGCGTTCATTTTCAAGCCCATTGCCGTTTATATCACCCATTTTAAATTTGCCAACGGGGATCATCACTGCTGATGGGTCCACCATAGGTGGGCGTGTATCAACTTCCATTCCTTTTGGGCAATCTGCTTGTATTATTTGCTCTCGCTTTTTAGTCGGTGCAGCAATCGACTCTGACTTTTTTTCCAACTGAGCAAAAAGCGTTCGCGTTTTCTTTAAGTCAATTCGCGCTTTATAAGGGATGTAACCCTCTTTGCGTATTTCTAATTTATGCAAACCACGTGGTAAGTTCGTCACCAAACGAGTAGAACCTACTCGAATATCATTAATAAATACTTCATCGCCGTGTACATTAGAGCGTAAGGTTAACTGAACTAATTGATCTTTCTTGTTCTCAGCGACCACTTTAGGCTTTTTATTAACTGTTTTAGCGACAACGGCAGCGGCTTTATTATCCCCATTATCGCTGAATGTTAACTGACTATCAGAGAAAGTAGTGCTATAAGCTGGCTGATAAGTATTTGCCAGCGGGGTACCATACTCTAAACAAAAACTATTATTCACACTAAGTAAGTGACATAAACGACTGCTGTTTACATCTCCGCGCATAGTAACGCTTAAATTGACGTTGTAATCACCTTGCCCGCTAAATGCGCTCTTAATCACGTGACTACTTAAAATTTGTACTTGTGCCCCAGCCATGTCTCGCTTAGGTTCAACAAGACGTTTTTCTGTAAGATTTTCAAATATTTGATCTAAAAAACGTTTAGTTGCCTTTTTCAGCCCTATTTGCTGACCGCTCTGCTCACATGCCGCCAGTGTTTCAGTGCGCTTACAGTTAATGGTATGGTCAACTTCAAGCGTACCCTCTCGGGTAAATTCATTGCGTAATCGCTCTACACGCGCCGTAGTATATTGCACTTTTAAGCTTTCAATCGTGTTTTGAAGTGCATGTTTATCAGCGCGAATTTGCTCAATATCTTTTAGATGGGATGCAATTGCCGCCAATTGCATAGAAATATCATTTTTATTTTGTTCTTGATCAACAACGGCTTTTTGATAACGCGATTGTGCAGAGGTAATGTCTAGCGACGGATTATCAATTAAACGCCGATACATATCATTCATCGCCTCCAACGCTTGGTTTTTTTCTTTATCAAGCTGTGTGGAACGCGTTCTCAGCAATTCAAGTTGTGTTTGAAGTTGGTTCTCTTCTTTTAAATATTTGTCGAGCATCGTCGTTGAACGAGTGTATTCTGTTTGTTTCGTATTAATCTCTGATTCAATTCTGTTTACAGTAGTTGTATCTTGTGCAAATACTGTGCTTGCAAAAAAGCTAGCAGAAATTAACAGAGATAAAGGAGCAATTCGCATATATTCCAGTCCCAAAAAAGCGGCAATTATTTGGTTATTATTATTTTTTATAATAAAACCTTATGCTATGTACTTGAAGCACAAAACACAAGCTTTGTTCATTTATTATCTCAGTTTACAACTATTATCCCGTTTCATGCCAGTAAATAACCGTTTCATTTGTACTAAATAGCTAATTTATTTAACAACACCGAGATTTATCTGCATTTTACGCTATTAAGATGCCAATTTAGCCGCGTATTCATATTTTTTAGTTTGCTTAAGTAATAAAAACTGAGTCAAAATAACGCTATTACACAGCACATTCATCATGTAACTAATGAAAAAGAGCGATAATGCCAATACCATTCAGTATTAATGAACATAGCTATTTACAAACAATTACCAGTGAATTACTAACAGACAAGAAAATAACTTTAACTATTAAGCGCGATGATTTATTGCATCCACTTATCAGCGGTAATAAATGGCGAAAGCTCAAATACAATTTAGTTCGTATGCAACAACTGGGTAAATCTGAATTACTTACATTTGGTGGTGCTTTTTCAAATCACATTCATGCGTGCGCCGCTGCTGGTAAAGAGTTTAACTTAACAACCCACGCAATTGTGCGCGGCCCACAGCTTGATCTAAATAATCCTACTCTAAAATTTGCACAGCAATGTGGTATGCAGTTACATGCAGTCAATCGTATAGAGTACAAACAACGACATGATGAAGCCTATTTAGCCGCATTACAGGCACGCTTTCCAAACGCATACATTCTACCTGAAGGAGGCACTAACGAGTTTGCTATAGAGGGATGTAAAGAGCTTGCTCAGAGTTTACCTGAGCACGACTACTTAGTCTGTCCAACTGGCAGTGGCGGCACCTTGGCTGGATTGATAGAGGGCAGCTCAAATAAAATCAACCTACTAGGGATTGCTGTTTTAAAGCAAGCCGACTACCTGCGGGACGAAATACGCGCTCTTAGCCCTAAAGCAAAATCACAAAATAACTGGCAACTACTTACGCAATTTCACGGTGGTGGATATGGTCGTTTTACAGCTGAGTTATGGCAGTTTTGCCAACACATGCAGCATCAACATCAATTACCCTTGGAGCCTATTTACAGTGGTAAAATGATGTACGCACTTTGGCAGCTCATCAATAATGATTACTTTGCCCCTAACAGCAAAATTATTGCAATACATACTGGTGGGTTGCAAGGTTTAGAAGGGCTAAAATATCGCAAATTAGTGTAGAGTATATTTAACTTGTTAATTGCTTAGCATTAGTGAAATGCGACTTGAGTATAATTGGGGAGTAATTTAGAAAAATATCCTCCTTGCGCGCCGCTAATGCCTATTACTTTTAAAAGTTGCAGCTCCTGAGGCGTCTCTACATCAAGTGCAAAGACTGACAAGCTCAATAATCTACTTATATGCACAATCCCCCTAACGTATTTTTGTTGTGAATTACTGCGCTCTATCCCATGGACAAGTTCAGAAGCTAAGTTAAGTCCTGATATTTGTTTATTAAGCGTAAACTTAAAAATATTTTTACTGTTTCTCACATCATTAATTACAATATTGCAGTTTAGTGCCGCTATTGCTGCAAAAGCGCCTTGCAAACGTAATTGATTATTTAAGAATTCTGATTCATTTATAGAAAATTGCAGTGTATGTTGGTTTTTTAAGTCATTGATATAAGCAGTTAACCAGCTCCAAAACTCGTTATTAAACCAGTTTTTAGGATGTAACTTAATACTAATAACTGACGATGATTTATCTATAAGCAATAGTTTTTTAACTTGCATAACTACCGCTTGATCGTGCAACAGCGCCTCACCTTCGCTATAAAATTGACTGATACTTTCTTGATTAAGTAATTGTTTATTTCCCCTGTCATTACTTTTAATTGATACGTAATGCTTAATAATAGCGCCGCTATCGAGCTCGTATACTGGTTGAAATAAAATAGCTAATTTTTGCTTTTTAATTCGTTGTGATATTGAGTGTCTATCGAGCTTTTGGACATGACCATAATTTAACGCTAATTGGTGATAATGCTTAACTCGATTTTGCTGCGAGAGAGTAAGTGCCGACTTTGCCAACTGATACACCATAACCTGATCAGCCTCGGAATAATAAGTACATAAACCTACTTTTACATGCCTCTGTGCAGTTCTTGGCGCCAATACATGAGCGGCACTTACAATGCATTGATGTAAATATTTAGCGCAATTGAGTTTATCAATTGCATCAATCCCTTTGAGAGTAAAAGCGAAATTGCCTGCAGTTAATAACTTAACGGATATTTCAGTCGTATTAATAAAGTCTTTTGCCAATAAGACTTTAAGAGTCGCTTGTAAGTCAGTGTTTGCATCAAAATGGCATTCACACTGAATAAGTGCAAATACATTATATTTAATTGCTTCCTGCACATTAGTTGTCGCTATGGGAGCGAGCTGTAAAGAACTCACTTTGGGTGCATAACGTACTTTCTTATTATTAAAGTGCTGCTGACGTTTAGAGGTCATTGTGCTGTTTTTTATTGTTTTAGGCTTTTTAAAACGTCGAATACAAAGCATAGCGAGCAAAAGAACCGCGTTTATTATTAAAAACAAATAGCTATAGCTATACCAAACT
The DNA here is from genome assembly GCF_030407645.1 of Pseudoalteromonas sp. APC 3495. NCBI lineage: Bacteria > Pseudomonadati > Pseudomonadota > Gammaproteobacteria > Alteromonadales > Pseudoalteromonadaceae > Pseudoalteromonas > Pseudoalteromonas sp. APC 3495. The sequence goes on from NZ_JASDDA010000009.1 coordinate 103,557, forward strand.
GGCCATGAGTAGAGCAAAATTCCTTTTGAGTTAGCGCTAAAATAATGTTTTTGTTTTTCTATATAAATAGAGTTTTTATTAGGGGCGAGCGTAAAAGGCGTATTTGCAATAAGTTGTTTTTCATTGGCCAATGGCTGTTGCAATTGCTTCGCTAGCTTTAAACCAACTTGCTCGTTTTGATGCTGTAAAACCAAACTTAAACCGCTATTAATAATCACTAGCAAGGCGATACACAGAGCATAAAACAAAGCATTTGAATAATTGGTAAAGTGAAATTTACTGACTTTCATAACCCACCGGCACATCAAATAAGTTATTAAAGTGTTGTCTACTATTTGCAATTGTACAAGCCAACAATAAAAGTTTAGCGAAGGTTTAAAAGTTAGTACTTAATGTTTATAAACATTATATTTAGCCTTCAATTAGTTAACTAAACAGCTGTCATTATTTATATATTAGTTTGAACAAAGGAGGGCTTGGCTTAAAAAATAAAAACACCAGTATCACAGTGCTTTTTACACATTCATATGTTTACTTTAGGAAGTGTTTATTCAGATTTAAAAACTGTAGAAATGGAATACGGTCATTTTTTTAATAAAAAAGCCGCTTAATAGCGGCTTTCTAGAAAACTTTTAAACATTTTGCTTTTTGTCTTAGGTCAAAACGGGATATCGTCATCAAAGTCGATTGTTGGTTCCATAGGGTTTGATGCGCCACCTTGCGGTGCATTTTGTGGCTTAGGTGCAAACCCGCCTTGCTGTTGTGGTGCACTATTTTGTTGTGGTGCAAAACCACCTTGCTGCTGTGGCTGGTATTGGTTGTTTTGCTGCGGTGCTGGCTGCTGAGCAGGTGCAGATTGCTGCTGTGGAGCATAACTGCCTTGCTGGCTATTTTGGCCTTGGTTATTTTGACCATAACCACCGCTTTGTTGCCCGCCTTGGTTGCCTTGATAGCCACTACTTTGTTGACCACCTTGGTTACCTTGATAGCCACCACTTTGTTGATCGCCACCGCGTGCACCTAGCATTTGCATTTGACCCGTAAAGCCATCGACAACGATTTCTGTGGTGTATTTTTCTTGGCCTTGTTGATCAGTCCATTTACGGGTTTGAAGTTTACCTTCTACGTAAATTTGTGATCCCTTGCGGCAGTATTCACCCACAATTTCAGCTAACTTGCCAAAAAATACCACACGGTGCCACTCAGTTTTATCAACCATTTGGCCAGTGTTTTTATCTTTATAGCTATCTGAAGTTGCTAAGGTAATATTTGCTACACCATTACCATTAGGCATGTAACGAACTTCAGGATCTTGCCCTAAATTACCAACCAAAATTACTTTGTTCACACCGCGTGCCATGGAACCATCTCCTATAAACGTTAGATTAAACCAGCCACTCTTCGGGCTTGGTCTAGGTCAAATTCTTTATCATTAATCTTTAAGTAGCTACGACTTTCATCGCGAACTACGGTTGCTTCTATTACGCCGGGTAAAGCAACTAACTGAGAAGCCAGTGTTTGTGCCTGCTCTTCAGAATCTAGTTGGGTCATTAAACTAATAACTTTGCTTTTCGGTGGGACTTGCATTTTCCACGCAATAATAAGCCATATTACCCCAACAAGTGCCGCCGCCGCAAACACAGCTTGCGTACTAGTTGTTTGTGCTACATACCCGCCAAGCATGCCGCCTAAAAAAGCGCCTAAAAACTGGCTCGATGAATACCCCCCCATGGCTGAGCCTTTTTGGCTTGCTGGAGCAATACGCGACACAAGAGCCGGCATAGTGGCTTCTAAAAAGTTAAACGCAACAAAATATAACAGCATACAAACCGCAATACCAACAACGCTGTTTGCCCACATAGACATACTTAACATGCTGACTATTAAAACCATAACAGAACCAATAAAGGCTTGTTTTTCTTTCTCTTTTTTAATCGCCACTATCATTACTGGCACCATTAAAAAAAACGCCAAAAATAAAACCGGAATATAAAGCTGCCAATGGTTTTCGGCCACTAAGCCATCTTTAATTAATTGGCTTGGTAATACTACAAAAATAGTCGTTAATGTTAGATGCAGCAATAATACGCCTGCATTTAAACGTGCCAGCTGTGGGTGTTTAATCAATTTTTTGATGTCACTAAAACTGGCAAGCGTATCGCCTTTAGGGGCTTTATTTATTGCACTGGGAACGAGCATAGTGACTATAAAAATACCACACACAGCCAAAATAGCCGTTAGCCAAAATACGCCTGCAATGCCCCACGAAGCTGCCACTATAGGCCCTAATAACATCGCAAACGCAAAGCTCATGCCGATGCTCATGCCAATCACCGCCATAACTTTGGGGCGCTGTTCATCACGGCTTAAATCTGATGCAAACGCTAATAATGCGCTGGCTATAGCTCCCATGCCTTGTAACGCACGCCCTACCGTCACCATTTGAATAGACTCTGCCAAAGCGGCAATTACCGAACCTAAAGCAAACACCGCCAAACCACCGACTATGACTTTTTTACGACCTATTTTATCGGAAAGTCTCCCCATTGGGATTTGTAATACGGCCTGAGTTAAACCATACGCACCAATTGCAAAACCAATCCAGATAGGTGAAAAGCCTTCAAGCTCTTGACCATAAATAGCTAAAACAGGCATCAGCATAAACAAGCCGAGCATTCTAAATGCAAACACACTCGCTAACGATACGGCAGCGCGTTTTTCTCGTGAATTAAGTGAAGATGCGGTCATTATATGCGTGATCTTACTGTGTTAAAAAATTAGGCAAGGATTCTATCACAAGCTTGGCAATAATTAATCGTCTATAACTAAGGATTTTTTCGATGATCAAGGATTAATATTGCAGCGTATTATGCGATACTGAACAAATAATTTTGGCAATAAACGAGATAGCATGGAAAACATTGAAGTCCGAGGCGCCCGCACGCACAATTTAAAAGACATCAGCCTAACCATCCCACGTGATAAACTAATTGTTATTACTGGCTTATCTGGTTCAGGAAAGTCATCACTTGCATTTGATACGCTGTATGCAGAAGGGCAACGCCGGTATGTTGAATCACTCTCTGCTTATGCAAGGCAGTTTTTGTCATTAATGGAAAAGCCCGATGTAGATCATATTGAAGGCCTTTCTCCTGCTATTTCCATAGAACAAAAATCAACCTCGCATAACCCACGTTCAACCGTGGGAACTATTACTGAAATCTACGATTATTTACGCTTGATGTTTGCACGCGTTGGCGAACCTCGCTGTCCGACTCATGATTTACCGCTCGCGGCGCAAACAATCAGCCAAATGGTCGATACCGCACTGGCGCTGCCTGAAGGCACAAAGTTAATGCTCTTGGCGCCTGTTGTTAAAGACCGTAAAGGCGAACATGTAAAGCTATTAGAGCAGCTTGCAAGCCAAGGCTACATTCGCGCACGTATTGATGGCGAAGTGTGCGACCTATCTGATCCACCACCACTAGATCTACATAAAAAGCACACAATTGAAGTCGTGGTTGATCGCTTTAAAGTCAAAGACGGCCAGCAACAACGTCTCGCGGAATCATTCGAAACAGCACTTGAAATGTCAGGCGGCGTTGCCAACATTGCGTTTATGGACGATAGCAATGCTGAAGAAATGCTGTTTTCAGCAAATTTTGCCTGTCCAACCTGTGGCTATGCGATGACAGAGCTTGAACCGCGTCTATTTTCGTTCAACAACCCAGCCGGGGCTTGTCAAAGCTGTGACGGTTTAGGTGTAAGGCAATACTTTGACCCTAATCGCGTGGTTCATAACCCTGAGATAAGTTTAGCTGGCGGTGCAATTAAAGGTTGGGACAAACGCAGCTTTTACTACTATCAAATGTTGCAAGCAGTTGCACAACATTACGACTTTGATTTAGATGTGCCTTATCAGGAACTAGCTAAAGAACATAAGAAAATTATTCTAGATGGCTCGGGTGATACTAAAATTGCATTTAATTACCGTAATGACCGCGGTGATTTAATTACACGTAATCATGTATTTGAAGGCGTGTTAAATAATATGAACCGCCGCTACCGCGAAACTGAATCAAACTCTGTGCGTGAAGAGCTAGCTAAGTATCAAACTAGTCAAGCGTGCCCTAGTTGTAAAGGTTCGCGCCTTCGCCAAGAAGCACGTAACGTATTTATTGGTCAAACTAACTTACCAACCATCACACATATGAGTATTGGTGAGGCAATGAGCTTTTTTGAAGGCTTGCATTTGACTGGGCAAAAAGGCCAAATTGCGGAGAAGATTTTAAAAGAAATTCGCGATCGTTTATCTTTCTTAATAAATGTTGGCCTAAATTACTTATCACTTGAGCGCAGCGCCGACACGCTCTCTGGCGGTGAAGCACAGCGTATTCGTTTAGCGAGTCAAATTGGCGCTGGATTAGTAGGTGTAATGTATGTTTTAGATGAACCATCTATTGGTTTACACCAACGTGATAACGACCGTTTATTAAAAACCTTAGTGCATTTACGTGATTTAGGTAACACCGTTATTGTTGTAGAGCATGATGAAGACGCGATCCGCGCGGCAGATCATATTATTGATATTGGTCCGGGTGCTGGTGTCCATGGCGGCCATGTTATTGCTCAAGGTACACGCGATGATATTTTAGCGAGCAAAGACTCGGTTACCGGTCAGTTTTTATCGGGGGTGCGTAAAATTGAAGTACCTAAAGAGCGCCATGCTACTAACGATAAATGGTTAGAGCTGTTTGGCGCTACCGGTAATAACTTAAAAAATGTTGATTTAAAAATACCCTTTGGCTTAATGACCTGTATTACCGGTGTATCGGGCTCAGGTAAATCTACACTCATTAACGACACCTTATTTAAACTCGCTCACACTGAGCTTAATGGCGCCACAACTGCAGAAGCGGCCCCTTACAAGTCAATTGCAGGCCTTGAGCACTTTGATAAAGTGATTGATATTGACCAAAGTCCTATTGGCCGCACACCGCGTTCAAATCCTGCAACTTATACCGGTATTTTCACCGGTATTCGTGAACTGTTTGCGGGTACTCAAGAAGCCCGTTCACGTGGTTACAAAGTAGGTCGCTTTAGCTTTAATGTTAAAGGTGGGCGTTGTGAGGCATGCCAAGGTGATGGCGTTATTAAAGTAGAAATGCACTTTTTACCTGACGTATATGTGCCGTGTGATGTATGTAAAGGTAAACGTTATAACCGCGAAACCTTAGAAGTACAATATAAAGGCAAAAACATCAACCAAGTGCTCGATATGACCGTTGAAGATGCCCATGACTACTTTGATAAAATACCGGCCATAGCACGCAAACTTAAAACCCTAATGGATGTTGGACTTTCTTATATCCGCTTAGGCCAAGCCGCTACAACACTTTCTGGTGGTGAAGCACAGCGAATTAAGTTAGCACGTGAGCTTTCTAAGCGTGATACCGGTAAAACGCTATACATATTAGATGAGCCAACAACAGGCCTGCACTTTGCAGATATAGAGCAGTTATTAGTAGTACTGCATCGTCTGCGCGATCATGGCAATACCATTGTAGTGATTGAGCACAATTTAGATGTCATCAAAACAGCCGACTGGATCGTTGATTTAGGCCCTGAAGGTGGTGCTGGCGGCGGTGAAATACTGATTGCAGGTACACCAGAAGAAGTGGCTGAATGCCAGCGCTCTCATACTGGGCACTACTTAAAACCGTTATTAAATAAATAACGGTAATACGCTTTAGATAAGGAAAGTCGGTGTTAAGGTATTTAAAAATTGCAAAATGGCGTGCTAATAAGCAGTTTAAGCAACAGCAAAAAAGCTGGCAACCACACCAAGTTAAACTGCTTAGCCATATAAAAAGCATATGGTTTAACCTTAACACCGCGCAAAAACTTTATCTGCTTGCGTTTATAACTCTAGCCATTTTTAAGTTAACGTGGCTATGTGCCACTATTACTATTATTGCGCTGATCATAGAATTTTGGCCTAAGTTTAATCAACTATGGAATTCACTCGCCGGTAAAGCACTTATTTTGGTATTTTATGCCAGTATTGCTAACTTTGTTTTAGCAAGTGCTAGTGGCATTGTAAATGAAGTCACTCAGGTATCAGCTAATCACTTTAATTACACTCATAACTTTGCCACTTTATTATATTTACCGCCTTGGACACTAGGAATAACTCTGGCAACACTGCTCGGCTTACAACTTATTTTGCCTTTTTACATCATAGTGTTATTACTAATCAAGCCATTTGGATCTGATCGCATAAAGTTTATTAGCCAAAGCTACTCACCACTTCTAACTGCATTAACCCGCTTTTTTTTAGCGACGGTAGTGTTTGTAAGTCTGATTGCATTTATTGATGAAAAACCGCCTGAAAAAGTATTAAACGATATAGTAAATAGCTTTGAAAATAGCCAATCGCTCGCAAATAAATCCCCCGCTGAGCAAGAGCAAGCCATAGAAAAATTGAGTGAGCAAATAGAGAAAAAACTCCCCTCTTCAGACAATGACGGCGCTCAGACAAAAACATTTGGTATTCGCTTAGAAGGCGAAGATGAGAACACTCAAACGGTTAGGCAGTTTTTAGATACTAAAGGCTACTTTGAACGTAGTAAGCGCTTAATTGCCATATTTGCCTATAGTTATGAAGCAGACAGTTATTCACGCTGTAAGAAATCAACAGAGAGTAAGTCAATCGAACTCAATGATTACGAAATTATTGAAATAACGCCTGATCAAAGCATGCCTTACGGTTATAAATTTATAGTTAGAGCCTGTGAGTCTGCCGGTATTTCTGCTACAAAACATTAAAATACAAAAAATGCCGCTAAATTAGCGGCATTTTTGTATCTGCAAATAAACGCGCTTATGGGCGTGGAATAAACCCAACCGCATCATAAACTGCTTTTAATGTAGTTTCTGCACGCGCGCTGGCTTTCTCGGCATAATGAATAGCGCTATTCGCTCCAACTAATTTGTACTATTTGCATATCTTTATACTTAGATCCCGTAAACAATATTTCATTGCTTTCGTTTACCTCAAAACCAATAGGTCGAAAGTCCACGTGTGTATCCTGTATGGTTTGATCTTGTAAATTTAGCCTAGCGATTCTAGAAATAGAATCTGAATAATAGAAATAGTTTTTGCTAATGCCATATGCAACTGACTTTTTGGCATTTTTAGGTAATTCCCAGCTTTGCCTATCTGAAAGGCGAATTAATTGATTATCATTGGTTACGTATCCGTTACCTTTACTATCTGAAATGAGTTTACTCGCTTTTATTCCTTCTATCACGCGTGTATCGCGGGTGAGTAAATTAAATTCTGCCAATATATTTTTTGAACCAAGTCGCTTAATATAAATAATGCTTTCGTTATTTTTTGACCAAATATAGCTTATTATTTTATGCTTATTAAATTCTTCTAACGGATAAAATTTTTGAGCGTTTACGTCATAAAGTGAATAGCTTTTATTTTTTATGAACATTATGTGCTGCTTATTGGAAGAAGCTCTGAGCATTCCTAATGCAAAAGTCGAAGGGGCATCATCATAATTAAAAAAGCTAAGTTGCTTTGTAAAACCATTTTGAGAGAGCCATAATTGACTGCTGCCAGAACGCTCAGATACGAAAACATGCGCAGGCCCTTCTTTATTAACTATTTCAATAATGTTGTAGTCGTCTTTATCACTTTTATAGAGCGTTTCATACTTAGGTGTATCGCCAAAAGGGTCTGTTGCTTTAATTAGCGAGTATGATTGGGTTTTATTCTCTGAATAAAAAAGACTATTGGCAGAGTGAACCGCTATATAATAAGGATTTATCTTTGGGGTTACTGTTAGCGTATGTTTAACAATGTTTTTTTCATCAAACATAATGGTTGAAAGCTCAGAACCTTCAAATACAATCACGCCTTTATCGTCAGCAAGCCAATCAAATGCAAAGCTAATCGTGCTTTTTTCTGCTTTAAATAACCGCTTGGTTTCATGGGTCTCAAAGTTATAACTAAATACAGAAAAAGGCTTACCCTTTTGACTAAGTATATATGCTATTTTATTACCAGAATGAGATAAACGCGGCATGATTACGCCATACATTACCCCTGGTGGTGGGATCACTATGAATTCTTTTTTAAGTTCTAAATCAAATTTATATAAACCTGAACCTTCATGCTCATTTTTATATTCGGTGTAATAAATATGTTCACCACTTTCGTCTACTTGCGCATAACCTGTATATCTAAGGTCACACTTTTTAATAGAGGTAGCCTCCCCAATAACAGGAAACTGGCTTAAATCAACAAGTACCATTTCGCACTTTTGCTGCTTTAAATTGGTAGCTTGTAATAGCACTGAGTGCTGGTTTAACTGCCATGATAAAATAGACACCTGAAAGCCTGGATAGGTAATTTCAATCTCTCGCTGATCTGAAAGACGCTTAACAAATGCATGCATTACGTCATTTTCAGGTTCTATATTAGTGTAAGCTAAAAACTGTTTATCAGAAGATACCTCGGGGTGAACCTCGCTGCCAATATTCCACGTACTTGCTACCTTATTTACCGTGATCTGTTTAATCTTTTCGCTAGAAGGTGCATTAATAAAAAACAACCCAAACCATACTAAAAAGCATATAAAAATAATGACGACTAAAGAATAGATCAAAAACTTTTTACTATTCGTTCTTTGAACCGGTTGAGAAGTAGTTGCAGTCACTACCTCTTCATTTTTTGCAGAAATATCCGGTGAGTCAGGCAAAAAGTTTACAGGCTCTTCAAAAACGCTTGCTTGCGTTAAGCGCTCTGGTATGACGGTTAGACTGTACCCTTTACGGTAATGCGTTTTCAAAAGCGGCGCTTTTTCAATGGGGTGAGCAAGCTGCTTTCTTAACTCTGAAATAGCACGATTAATCGCATTGTCGTCTACAAAGCTTTGCTGCCACACACTCTCTATTAGCGCTTGACGGGAAACGATTTGTTGAGGCTTATCTATAAAATACAGTAATAGCTTTACTAAAAGTGGGTCTAATTCCCTTTCCATGTTGTTTGAAGTAATCACACATCGATTACTAATAAATTGCCAAGGTCCGATTTGATAATTCATAGTGTTTACGTATTTTTATTTTTCACTAACCCTATCACAGGTACACTTTTTAATATAGTTAGGTGAATTAGAAACCTTATTTCTGCAGATAAGGTTTAAGGCTAACACTTTAATTTAAAACAATAAAAAAATAAAAATTCTTATGAATAAATCACTCACAACTAGATAAGCGACTCTCGGTAAATTCAGCGATATTCTTTAAAACGTCATCAACAAGCAGCTTACTGAACACGACTTTTAAATGTTAATTAAGCTGACTTTTAAACATAAAAAAGGTTTCATTATGAATAACGCAACTAAAAAAGTATTACCCGTAATTATATTAGCAACAGTATTTAGTACAGCCTCTGCAGTCGCTACAGAAAGCAAAAGCAACACGCTATTAGCTAATTCAGGGCAATGTGCAGCCGGTGAAATAGTCATCAATAGCAATCAAATAATTTATGCTACAAACACCGATTCACTCATTAAGCATGAAGTAAACACTGAAACATTATTTACTAGTATAGAGAATCAAATAACGGCCGACTTTGAATCTTCTATAAACAAGATGAACGCAAAAATTGATAGCAACCTTTCGAAAATAACGTCATCACTAACAACTTATATAAGCACTATTTTAACCAATCAATAATAAATAAAATTTCATTAAGGAAGTGTTATGAACGCATTTACTAAAAAAGTATTTTCAGCAACTGTATTATTGAGCAGCTGCTTATTAGCAACGACTGTGCAAGCACAAAGCTCAGTGTGGCAGGTAAGCAAAGGAAATGACTCATTATTTATTGGCGGCACAGTACACATTTTACCGAAATCAGAAATGCCTCTACCAGTGGAGTTTAACCACGCCTATAAACAAGCAGATACTATTGTATTAGAAGCACCAATACCTGATCCTAGCGATGCACAAGCACAAATGAAAATGTTGAGCGCACTATCCTATAAAAATAATGAAACATTGAGCCAAAAGCTAACTCCAGAGGTAAAGCTCGCATTAGAAAACAAGCTGGCTGAATTTGGTGCAAATCTGAATAAATTAGATAACTTTCGCCCAGCAATGGTTAGTATTGTGCTGATGTCGATGGAGTTGCAAAAACAAAATTTAATGGGTGAAGGCGTTGACGCTTACTTTACTAAAAAAGCGACATTAGATAATAAAGAACAACAATACTTAGAGACGATGGCATTTCAGTTAGAGTTATTTAAGACTATGGGTGAACATAACGAAAATGACTTTATCAAAAATAATTTAGCTGGGTTTGATAATTACGGTGTGATGTTTAAAAAATTACTCTCAGCTTGGCGTGAGGGTGATACACAATCGCTCTATACAGTAGCACTTGAACCGATGCAAAAAAATGATCCTGCAACTTATAAACAATTAATGACCGATAGAAACAATAACTGGCTAGTTAAAGTAGAACAAATGTTTAAAAACGATAAAAGTGAATTTGTACTTGTGGGCGCAGGACACCTCGCCGGAGAAGATAGCTTACTGACATTACTTGAGAGTAAAGGCTACCAAGTATCTTTAGTTGATATTAACAATACAACTTCCAAAACAACTGCTGAGGCCGATTGATGGATAAAACAGACAAGCAAGCAATGTCACTTCTATTTATATTTGGCTTTTTAATGTTAATCAGCGTGATATAAAAAATGCCGCTAAATTAGCGGCATTTTTGTATCTGCAAATTAACGCGCTTATGGGCGTGGAATAAACCCAACCGCATCATAAACTGCTTTTAATGTAGTTTCTGCACGCGCGCTGGCTTTTTCAGCCCCTGTTCTCATGATGTCATTAAGAAGTGTTTGATCTTCACGAATTTCTTTAAAACGTGTTTGAATTGGCTCAATCATGCTGACAACAGCTGCTGCGGTGTCTTTTTTCAAATGGCCATACATTTTGTCTTCGTATTCAGGGACTAACTCTTCAATTGAGCGCTTAGTTGCCACACTTAGTAGCGTAAGTAAATTAGATACACCTGGCTTTTCTTTGCGATCAAAGTAAATACGCGCTTGCTCGTCAGAATCGGTAACTGCTTTTTTAAGCTTTTTCTCAATCTTTTTCGGCTCGTCTAACATCATAATAAAGCCATTTGGATTTTCATCTGACTTAGACATTTTCTTCAGTGGATCTTGCAGGCTCATGACTCGCGCACCAAATTCTGGAATATACGGTTCTGGCAGCGTAAAAATATCGCCGTAAACATTATTAAAGCGAGTTGCAATATCACGCGTTAGTTCAAGGTGCTGTTTTTGATCTTCACCTACAGGTACTTTGTCTGCTTGGTACAGTAAAATATCAGCCGCTTGCAAAGCCGGATAAGCAAATAACCCCACATTAATATTATTAGCATGCGTTGCCGACTTATCTTTAAACTGGGTCATGCGATTAAGCTCACCCATTTGCGCATAACAGTTTAATACCCAGCCAAGTTGCGCATGCTCAGGTACCTGAGATTGTACAAATAACGCCGCTTTTTCTGGGTTAATACCGCATGCCGTATATAACGCAACGCCATCGAGTACACGAGCACGCAATAATTCAGGGTCTTGGCGTACGGTAATTGCATGCAAGTCTGCAAGCATAAAGTAGCTATCATATTCTTCCTGTAGCTTAACCCACTGGTTAATAGCGCCAACATAGTTGCCTATTGTCATACCACCGGTTGGCTGCATGCCACTTAATACTACTGGTTTACTCATGATTTTCCTTTATTTTTACTTAATTAAAAATGCTTAACGCTGTGTTAGTGTCGGTATTATAGCTAAGAAGTTATCGCATAGGTACTGCGGATTATAATCCGCTAACTGCTCTCCCTGGTGATACCCATAAGTAAGCGCTATCACGTCAATGTTAGCGGCTTGCGCTGCGAGTATGTCACTCTTTGAATCACCAATCATAATCGCTTTATCAGGCGTTATATTTAATGCATCGCAAGCAAATAATAGCGGCTCAGGTGACGGTTTTTTTGCCATGTCGTCACCGCAAACAATCACTTCAAAATGACTGCGAATAGCGAGCTTATCTAAAAGCATTTCAGTAAAGCGGCGTGCTTTATTAGTAATAAGTGCTTTAGGCATACCACTGAGAGCAGCAAGACCAGTTTCAACATGCTGATATAACACACTGTATTCACCGATCTGCTCACTGTAATGTTGATAAAACAGATTGATAGCTCGTTCGCTTAAAGCCTCATCGAGATGCTCACTAATTTGCATATCGCCGCAAAGGGCTCGTTTAACTAACACCTCAATGCCGTTACCCACCCAACTTTCAACTAATCGCTGACTGACAATTGGAAACGCTAAATCGCTAAGTGTTAAATTTAAAGCCATATACAAGTCGTACACGCTATCAACTAGGGTGCCGTCTAAGTCAAAAAACGCTGCATCATATTTCATTATTCAACACTTTCTAATTGCTGACGCATCTCATCAATCACCGTTTTATAATCAGCCTGATTAAAAATAGCTGAGCCTGCAACAAACATATCTGCACCCGCTTCAGCCGCCGCTGCTATGTTATCTACTTTAATACCGCCATCTACTTCTAAACGAATATCACGTCCAGATTCAACAATGCGTTGTTTTGCCTCTCGCAGTTTCTCGAGTGTTTGTGGAATAAAACTTTGCCCACCAAACCCAGGATTTACTGACATTAATAAGATCACATCTACTTTATCCATTACGTGATCGAGGTAACTTAAACTCGTTGCAGGGTTGAACACTAAGCCTGCTTGGCAACCTTCATCTTTTATCAATTGCAAAGTACGGTCAATATGCTCGCTCGCCTCTGGGTGAAAGGTAATAATTGATGCACCCGCCTTGGCAAATTGTGGAATTAAGCTATCTACCGGTTTTACCATTAAATGCACATCAATCGGGGCTTTAATCCCGTAGTCGCGAAGTGCTTTACATACCATTGGGCCAATCGTTAAGTTAGGTACATAATGGTTATCCATTACATCAAAATGAACGACATCAGCACCTGCGGCTAACACTTTGTCGACATCTTCGCCTAATCGTGCAAAGTCTGCAGATAATATTGAGGGCGCTATTAAGTATTTTTGTTCACAGTTGAGCATCGCTAATCCGTTAATGAATAATTTATGCCGTTAATGTAACTTAATTAGCGAAGTTACCCAAGTAGCACCTTTAAAAATAGCGCCAAATAAGTAATGTTAAAGCCTTATTGTGGCTATTCATGAAAAAGAATAACCTGCTGAGGATGTAGGCTTTATAATTAAAAAAAGAATCAGTTTTTAAGCGGGGGCCACTCAGTATTTAAAACACAATACAAATAAACAATAACAAAAATAAAGTGTATTATTTAAGCAGTTTTTGTTATGCTGGGCAAAGAACTAAATTATTAGGTTTATATTATGCGTGCTTTTAAAATTGGATTATTAATCACGTCGGTAAGTGTTATTATTGGAGCAACATCGCTTTGCTCAAATACTGAGCAAGATTTAGGCTCAGCCAACATTTGTCTTCATAAAGAGCAAACCAACGCTATTAATAATAGCGCAACCCGTTGCATTCAAATTGAAGAGGATTCGTCTTGGGCCTCTTGGTTAACAGGTGATAGCCGTAGCGCTCAGTTTCATTACTTAGACTTGCTAGAGTTGTTAACGGGTACTGATGACAAACACAAGCCCTCTTCAATCAAGCCATTATTTTAATTAAATGCAGCACTTTTTTAGCGCGTTACAAAGCGTACTGGCTGCATTTTTTGGTGTTCAATCTGAAGATAAGCGCAAAACAGACTTTAAGCACCACTCTCCAATTACGCTAATAGCTATTGCCGTAGTACTGTTTGTATTATTTGTACTGGCTATTTATGCAACCGTGACTTCGGTGCTAAATACATAGCCATTAGCTCATCCACTTTATTTCGTGAACCGCCCTTTGGACTAATCGTACGTTTAACCTGAATTTTATCCAGTGATGCTTGACTGTAAATTTTGCGTGTCCACACGGTATCGTGGTTTGAAATAAGGACTGGCGTGTTATTCTCAAATGCCGCTTGCTCAGCCAAGTTAGCTAAATTAGCCTGATCATCTAAGTTAAATCCGCCTTTAGCGTAAGAGGTAAACGATGCGGTTTTACTTAATGGCACATAGGGCGGATCGCAGTATATCACCGCATTTTTAGGGACCAGTTTAAATACATCATCGTAGCCTAAGCAGGTAAATGTTGCTTTTTGTGCTTTGTTGGCAAAAAAGTACATTTCTTTTTCAGGAAAATAAGGCTTTTTATATTTACCAAAAGGCACATTAAAAATGCCCTTTAAGTTATAGCGACATAATCCGTTATAACCATGGCGGTTCATATATAAAAATAAAATAGCTCGCTCATACACATCGCTGCTTTGGTTAAACTGCACACGATAATCGTAATACGCATCTGGATGGTTATTTAAATCAACAAATAGTTTTTTTGCATCGCTAATAAACTCATCCGGCGAACGTTTAAGCTCTTTATATAAATTGATTAAATCAGCATTTATATCGTTAAGTACGTAGTGTTTAAAATTACTATTTAAAAACACTGAGCCCGCACCAACAAAAGGTTCAACCAAGGTATCTGCATGTTTACTTGCTTGATTTAGTCGCGCGTTAATATCTTCAACGAGGCTGTATTTTCCGCCAGCCCATTTAAGGAAGGCTCTACTCTTTTGCTGCATTGGCTCTTTACTTCAATTCGGTGTTGCGCGATTTTACACTAAAGTCACTGAGTTTACTGATCAACTCGTGCAATTTCTTGTTTTATTTTGCTAATTTTTTTATAGAAAGGTTTATTTTTTCTTACTCCAGCGGGGAGTGCTTGCAGTGCTTGTTTTGCCTCATTTAAGTTAGCAAAACTGCCTGTTGTTACCACCCACCATATTTTACCATTTCGCTTAGTTTGATATGTATTGGTAATACTTTCTAGCTTATGTTCAGCAATAAACTCATTGCCTACCTGCTGCTGAGTTACGGCTAATAGCTGAATAACAAAATTATCTTCAGGTTGTTCTAGGTACCAGTTACTGGGTATTTTTACTATTTGGCTTTGCTGCTTTACCACCTCAGGTACGCTAATGGCTTCTTCAACCGGCGGCGGTGCTGGCTTTTCTTGTTCAGTTAAAGTCGATGGCTCCGTTAAACTTCCTACAATTGCTGGCACGTCATTGTGGGCACTCTCATCTGTAGTTGGCTCTTTAGTTATAGGCTGTGGCGAAGTAAACAGGGTTGATGATTTAACCGGTTGTTGTTTATTTTGAATAGCTTGCTCGGTTGTAATAGCGGTTGTGAGGACTTGCTCATCGCTTTGACTATTAGCATTTTTCCACCATTGGGTCATATCAGCTTTGTATACAACGCCAATAATCAATAACATAATTATGAGTAATAGTGTGAGCAACTGTAAGCGCCAAGATACTTTGTCTTTTACGATAATATCAGCAACTTGTTCGCTAGGCTGCCAGGCTAATAAAAGACTTGGGTTACCTTGGGCTTCAACTAAAAAGGTTTTAAATACAGGGTCTTCATCATAAGGTAGCGCCGTGAAGTACCATCCCATTAGCTGCTTACTTTCAACCAAGTTTAATGGCTCTAAATGAATATTAACTACCTCTTTAAACGGCAATTTAGATTGCGATGCAATCATAATGTAAAGCACATTGGGCGCACTTTTTGATAACAGCTCGAGCTCTGCAATTAGTTCTTCAGATAGGTGCCTGCCGCCATCGATAACCCATAAACACGCGCCGCATTGTTGTTGCTTCGCTAATTGATAATAGTTTTGTGAAAAGCTCAGGTTGTGATCAATTAAAGGGGCATTAAAGCTTTGCTCTAATAATTGAGTCATCAATTGCACATCAGTCATTTGAGCGCCAACTTGCACAAACGCTTTATTAAAATCGTTATATTTATCAGTGATGAAGGTTTCAAGCAAATAGCTTTTACCTAAACCAGAAGTGCCCAACAAAACAATTAGGTTTTGACCATATTCAAATTGCAATGCGATTCTATCCACCAAAGCCGCACGGCTCGGTAAAATTTGTGACTGCATTTATTGCTCGATCAATGCTCTGACTTGATCATCAGACACATCATCAACTAATGCACATTGACCAAATTCGGTGGGTAAAATGAATCGGATAGTCCCTTTTTTATTCTTTTTATCTTTTCGCATATGCAGTAAAAAGTGCTCACTGGTCATATCGCTAGGTATCTCGATTGGTAAGCTATATTGCGCTATTAATGCAGCAATACGCTCTACATCTTCTCGTGTTAAATCTTGGCGAGTATAAGCAAGCTTTGCAGCAAGTACCATACCTGTTGCGACTGCTTCTCCATGTAACCAAACACCGTAACCCATTTGTGCTTCAATAGCATGCGCAAACGTGTGCCCTAAATTTAACAACGCACGAAGACCCTGCTCTTTTTCATCTTGTGCAACAATGAGCGCTTTAATTTCACAGCATCTGAAGATGATGTGCTGTAAACACGTCTCGTCTAATTGTTGTAATTTAGCGATGTTATGCTCTAGATAAGCAAACAGTTCAGTATCGTAAATCAAGCCATACTTAATAACTTCAGCCATGCCTGCAGCAAACTCGCGTGTTGGTAAGGTATGCAACGAACGTGTGTCAATAAATACAGCTTGGGGTTGATAAAAAGCCCCAATCATATTTTTACCTAGCGGGTGATTAACCGCTGTTTTGCCGCCAACTGAAGAATCAACTTGAGATAATAAAGTGGTTGGTATTTGGATAAAAGGGACGCCACGCTGATAACAAGCAGCAACAAATCCAGTTAAATCACCTACAACGCCACCACCTAATGCAATTAAGCAGGTGTCACGGCCGCAATTATTCTCAAGTAGGAATGCCGAAATTTTTTCAAACCAAGTGAGTGATTTATATTGCTCACCATCTGGAATAATAAAATGCAGTGGGTTTAGCTGTGCTAATGAATCAAGCAACTGTTGAAGGTACAGCGGTGCAATCGTTTCATTAGTAATGATGATAGGCCGACAATCACCAATGTGATGGATTAGACGGCCTGTATCTTGAAGTGCAGATTGGCCAATATAAATAGGATAACTTCGCTCGTCTAAATTAACAGTTAATTCAAGCATGCTGGGTTAGTCCTTTTTAATACTGGCTTTTAAAAATCCAATTTCTCGATGATTTGGTTAGCAACAACTTTCGCGCTCTGCTCATCAGTGCGTACAACAAAATCAGCTACTTCTTTATATAATGGTTCACGCTCTTCTGCTAAGCGCTCAAGTACATCACGAGGTGCTTCTTCTGTTTGCAGTAATGGGCGACGCTTGTCGCGTTGCGTACGTGCAACTTGCTTTTCAATCGGTGTCTCTAAGTATACAACAATACCGCGAGCCGAAAGCTTGTTTCGAACTTCTTTACTCATTACTGAGCCACCACCGGTTGCAAGTACAATACCTTGCATTTCGGTTAAGTCACCAATAACAGATTCTTCACGAAGTCTAAAGCCTTCTTCACCTTCAAGATCGAATACCCAGGCAATATCTGCGCCCGTGCGACGTTCGATTTCTTGATCAGAATCAACAAATTCAAGGTGTAATTGGTCAGCGATGTGACGACCAATCGTGCTTTTGCCAGCCCCCATGGGGCCAACTAGAAATATATTACGTTTCTCAGCCATATCTTTTAGTACAAACGAACTCTAAAATTTGAAATAAAACCCCGCCTAACGACCTGGCCCCAAAATTAAGAAAGGGATTATCTCAGTAATCGGTCGGGTATTTCAAGTCAATTAGGATAAAAAGCCATATAACGAGCAATTAAACTAAATAATTACCCACTGGTTAACAAAAAAGCACCTTATTATAGGCAAGTTTATCTTCTAGGGTTAAAATTTATGCAATTAAGGTTACTACATTGTTGCTTCATGAAAGCTTTTGCATGGTAACTTTACAAGAGCCTGAATTACACACAACATAAACGCAGCCTTAAATACATCCGCAGTACAGTACATGATCAAAATTATATACTGTCTTATTGTACATTTATAGGGAGTGTTCACACCACGATAACTAAATTACATACCCATACTATCTAGGCTGGTATTCAACCTAGATAAGCTTAAATATTTAGTCTATTTGGATTTTAGGTGTGACAAAAATCAGCAGTTCGCGCTTTTCATTGAACTCGCTTGTGCTTTTAAATAGTCTTCCTACGTAAGGAAGGTCGCCCAATAAAGGTACTTTTTTGGTCGAATTAATAATTTGCTGTTGGAAAATACCACCCAACACTACCGTTTGTCCATTCTCAACGAGTACTTGAGTCTCAATTTGTTGCGTATCGATGGCAACCGCTGGGCCTGTACCTGTTTGAACCGTATCCCCTCGGGTATCTTGAGTAATGATTAAATTTAAAATAACTTTGTTATCGGGTGTGATATGAGGTGTCACCTCTAGGCTTAGTACCGCCTTTTTAAAACTTACGGTTGTTGCACCACTTGAAGCTGACTCCACATACGGGATCTCAGTACCTTGTTCAATACGCGCTTTTTGCTGATTAGCAGCAGTAATGCGTGGGCTTGCAATGATTTCACCTTTGTTTTCTTCTTCAAGGGCGGTTAATTCTAAATCAATTAATGTTCCGTTAGCCAATTTAGCAATGTGCATACCTATACTTGCCGATGGATTCGCCACAGGTAAATTAACGTTAAGTCGATCAGAAAGGCTAGGAATATTACCATTAGAAATCGTTTCAGCTCCTTCTAATGTGCCAGAAACACCGTCTGAGCCTTGCTGATCACTAAACCCCCAACGAACCCCCAAGTCTTCAGTTACGTTGTCACGTACGGTTACCATACGCGCTTCAATAACCACTTGTTTAACCGGTATATCTAAAGTTTCGACCATACGACGAACACTTTCAATACTTTTTGCAGTGTCTTTCATTAATAACGTATTAGTACGTTGATCAACAGACACGCTCCCTCTGGCTGTAATAATACTGTTGGTATCTGTTTTTAATAAGTCGGCAAAATCTTCTGCTTTTGCATAATTTAAGCGGATGTATTCACTGTAAAGTGGCTCTAAATCCTCAACTTGCTGTTTAGCTTTTAACTCTTTTGCTTCACGGGCAGCCAGCTCTTCAGATGGTGCAACCATTAAAATAGAACCGTCCATGCGTTTGTCTAAGCCTTTTATTCTAAGCACGACATCTAACGCCTGATCCCACGGAACCCCATCAAGGCGAAGAGTAATATTGCCTGTCACTGAGTCGCTTGTTACCAAGTTAAAATCATTGTAACCGGCAATAATCTGTAACACAGCACGAACAGAGATATCTTGAAAATTAAGCGTCATAGGACGACCCAAGTACTCTTTACCACCATCTAAGTAGGCATTTTGCGTTTCATCTTTCTCAACCGTTAAGGTAAAAATATTCTCAATTTGCTGATAGGTATAGGCAAATGCAGTGTTTGGTTCAATCACTAAACGTGTAAGGTTATCTTCTTTAAACGTTTCAATACTGCTCACCACAGTGCCAAAATCAAGTACATCTAATTCATACAATAAATCATCTAAAATATCGGTATGATGAAACTCGGCAATGATTTTTCCACCGCTTTCATGAACCTCTACAGCTGCCTGAGTATCTTGTAGATAAACAAGTACTTTCGCTTCACCTTTTTCTCCACGTCGAAAGTCAATTGCTTGAATACCGTTAATATAATTAGACGTGTAAGCAGGCTTATCTTCGCTGGTTGTTAAAATTTGCTCTGTGAGTGGGTTATCAGAAATTCTAATAGAAACTAAATTATTGTTTACTTCAGTCTCATAAATTTTTAATCGGTCCAAGTTAATGGTCACTTTTAAACCCGCACTGGTCATCATACTCGTGATGTTACTGATACCAGCTTGGTTGATAGCGATATTCGTCAACCCTTCATCTAATTCTACCCCATCAAATAGTAGCTCTATTCTTGCAGGGCTATTAAAAACTTGTACTGCTGGTTGCTGCTGCAACTCTTCATCAAAAACTAGCTGTAATTCGGTTTCACCTTTAAGCAATGGATTATATCGAACGTCATAGAGTAAAGGGGCTGCACTTACGGCTTTTGTCATTAGTAGTAAAAAAACAAACAATAAAGCAGATAAAATACGATGATGCGAACACTCACCTTTGTGCATATAGGGTATACCTTTTTTCTTATTAATTTGCGCCATTGGTTGCCGCCTCTAACATTTCTAATTTGGTCAAACGTTCTTTCCAACAACCTGACCCATCAGGGATTAATTCTACTAATTCAATATAGTCACTATTAACACTGCTTACTTTTCCGTCATAGGTGCCTAAATAGCTTCCTATTGTTACTCGGTGCAAGGTGTCATCAGCAGCTGTAATGAGCGCCCATGTTTTGCCGTTCGATCCTATTGTGCCCCTCATTGCTAAATTATCTAATGGGTACTTCTCCAGTGGCTGACGAACACGCTCTGGATCTGGGTGAAGACAGTTTTTAACTTGTGTTAGCTTGTTTTGAATAATTTCTGGTTCTGGCGCTACAAAAGGGCTACGTAAGTCTTTGGCGTTATACTCAAAGTGCTCAAACTTAACTAGCTCAGGTATTTTTTCAATACGTGCCGTGGTATTTGCCTTAACCTGATCAATAAATTCTTTTTGCTCCGATGTATCCTCGTTACAGCCACTGAGCAAAAACATCGCAGTGGTTAAAAAGAGAAGCTGCTTCATCATCTCACCCCCTCTTCATAACGGTAAGTTTTTGCTACTACACTGAATGTTAGCTGCTTTTCGCCAGATGATAAAATAGAAAAGTCATGTAAACTGACAATTCTTGGTAGTTGAGCCACTTTCCCTACAAATTCGCCAAACTCATGATAAGTACCTACCACTTCAATTTTAATTGGCAACTCGGTATAAAACTCTTTTTCAACTTCTGGCAACCAACCAATTTTTAAAAATGTTAACCCGCTGGTAGTACCCACATAAGAAAGGTCGTCCAATAATCCTGGCGTCTCATTTGAAGTAGGTAGGCGTTTTAATAATTGAGAGAATTTATCTTCCATCTCAACCATTTGCTCACGATAAATATCAAGCTTGCTGGCAACTGCATATTTAGTTCGGTAGGTTGTGCGTAACTCAATTTCCTTAGCAACGGCATTGTGGTAGCTGTCTATTTCATCCGACACTAATAAGCTGTAGCTAAAAAACAACACCAAACAAGCTACAAAAGTTCCGCATATTGCTTTTACAATAACGGGCCACTCACCGATGTTATCGAGCTCGATTTCATTCCAATCGATTTCTGTAAACGATTTAAAATCAAGGTTCATTACGTACCTCACCTATTTTGCCAAATGGTTTTACGTAAAACTCCATATTAAAATCGCTGAGTAAACGTGAAGATTGATCGCCGGCAACAATACCTTGCATAGTCGGGCGCTCTAATAAGTAAGAGCTTTGTACCTGTCTGAGCATAGTAGATAAACGATTATTAGACTCACTTTTGCCTAACACATGAATTTGATTACCTTTGCGCTCCAGCTTGGTTAAATAAACCCCTGCAGGCACTATTTTTGCCACTTCATCCATTATTTGAGTGCCTAAATTACGACTACTTTGTAACTCTTCAATTAAACGCATACGTTGTTGTAAGTTTTCTTTTTTCTTGTCTAGATCGCGTATGTCGCGAATTTTATTGTCGAGCGTTGTAATTTCTGAACTAAGATAATTATTTTTTAACGTTTGCCCTTCTTTTAGAGCACCATAAAACACACTCAGCATATACATACCAGCAAAACAGACGATAACCACAGCCATAAGAAGTGTTATAAATTTCTTTTTAGACTGCTCACGCTGTAGCTCACGCCAAGGTAATAAATTTATATGTGGCATGATGAAAAGCTCCTCAACGCCAGGCCAGTCGCAATTGCAAATTGAGTGCGGTGGCGCTGTATTATATTACGATCAACTCTAGGGGATATTTCCATCTTATCAAATGGTTCAACAACAACTGTGTGTATTCCTAATTCTTCAATCAGCAATCTATCAATGCCTTTAATCATCGCTGAGCCGCCCGTCAATACAATATAGTCCAATTGTTCTTTACCTGTGGTGGTTAAAAACATTTGAACAGCACGACGAACCTGCTGGAGTAACGATGTTTGAAAAGGTGCTAACACTTCAAATGTATAGTTTGGAGGTAAATCACCGGTTGTTTTGCCAATTTCAGCTTCATCAAAGCCTTTGTTGTAGTAAGCAACGATACTATTTGTGTATTGGTCGCCACCAAATACTTGGTCACGGGTATAAATTGTCTCACCAGATTGCACTACACTCACCAAGGTGAGTACAGCACCAATATCAACCACTGCAACCGTTTTGTCATATGCATCTGATGGTAACTGTTGGTAGTAAACATCCATAGCGCGACTTAGCGCATAGCTTTCAACGTCCACTACTTTTGCGGTTAAATTCGCAGCACTTAACGCACCGACTCTGGCTTCAACGCTTTCGGTTCTAGCGGCAGAGAGCAGTACATTTATTTTGCTCGGGTCAGCACTATTTGTAGAGAGCTTTTCAAAATCAAGACTCACTTCATCTAGTGGGTAAGGAATTAAGCTGTCGGCTTCAATTTCAATCTGCGACTCTAATTCAGCGTCGCTTAAGGAAACATCCATGAAAATAACTTTAGTAATCACGGTTTGCCCAGAGACCGCAACAGACGCGAATTTTAGCGACTTTGGTAGCTTTCGTTTTAACTTGATTATCACATTACCAATTGCTTCAATATCTTGAATATTACGCTCACTCATAGCGCCTTTTGGCATAGGTTCAATTGCAAGTGCTTCTAGTCGAAGCCCAGTTTCTGTTTCACTTAAAAGTACGGCCTTGATAGAGTGCGATCCAATATCAATACCTACCATCATTGGTGATGGTTTTTTTATTAGTTGACTTAGCATGTTTGCAACTTTGCCTTTGTTTTAATAATAAACAAGTTAGAATTTATATCTTAAAAAATATTATTCAATTTT
>NZ_JASDDA010000091.1:0-2827 GCF_030407645.1 Pseudoalteromonas sp. APC 3495
TACAGCTGATTCCGCTTTAGCAGGTTTCGCTAAAAATAAAAATTTGATGGGTATAAATTTAGCGGTATTAATAATTACATTTCATTCGCTTAAAAAAAGTTACAATTTTAACTTTAGGAATTTTAAGTATATTCTAATCCTTTTGATAATATTTTTACTTTTAACTAAAAGTAAAACTAGCATATTTTTAGTGCTATTTTACTTTACTATGTCAAATATACATTTTAAATATGTCAAAGCCTCATTACTAATAATTTTAGCTTCATGTGTGAGTATGTTCTTGTTACTGCCCCTGCTTTCTTACTTGTTAAATGATTACTATCATGTAGGGAAACTTGTTGATGCTAACTTCATGACAGGGAGAGGCTTTATATGGAATATACTATACTACGATCTTGAATATTTTGACAAATTGCTAAGTGGTTATGGTTATGGAAGCTACTTTGGTGTACCTCAAATACCGTATTTCTTTGATGTAGATAATAGTTTTCTTCAATATATCAACTCTGCCCACAATGGCTTTATAGAATTGTATTTACAGTTTGGCGCACTCATAACAATTGCTATTATAGCCATTTTTGTAATGTGTATGAAGGGCTTAAATTCTTCACATTTATTAGCTGGTTTAAGTGTGATTGTTCTTCATAATATTACAGAAGCATCTTTTTACAAAGATAGCACCAGTATATGGGTTTTATATCTTTTAATATTTTCTATTTCTATTTTTAGCAAAAAATTATCAATAAATTCAGGGAAGTTAGGTACATAAATGAAAGTTGCAATTATACATGATTGGTTAGTGGTTAACGGTGGGGCTGAGAAGGTTTTAAATGAGATACTTGAGCTTTATCCTAAAGCTGACATTTTCACGTTAGTAGATTATTTACCCGAAGAAGATCGCACTTGGCTTAAATCGGTAAAAATACACACATCTTTCATTCAGAGGCTGCCATTCGCCAAAAAAATGTACCGAAATTATTTTCCACTTTTCCCAATTGCTATCGAGCAATTCGATTTGTCTAGTTATGACCTTGTCATATCGTCGAGTTATTCTGCTGCAAAAGGTGTAATAACGGGTCCTGATCAACTTCATGTTAGCTATTGCCACTCACCAGCAAGGTATGCATGGGATATGCAAGAGCAATACTTAAAAGAAAGTGGCAATGATAAGGGGTTGAAATCAATAATAGCTCGCTATTTTTTACATAAGTTTAGAATTTGGGATACGAGAACGGCTAATGGCGTAGATACATTCATTGCAAACTCTTCATTTATTAAAAAACGAATTTATAAATGTTATAGAAGAGGGGCTGAAGTTATCTATCCTCCAGTTAATATTGAAAAATTTAAACTGGAAACAACAAAAGAAGACTTCTATCTTGCAGCGTCGCGCCTAGTGCCATACAAAAGGCTTGATTTAATAGCTGAGGCATTTGTAAAAATGCCAGCAAAGCAGCTTAAAATTATAGGTGATGGCCCCCAAATGCAAAAAATTAAAGATATTGTTGGTAATGCTGACAATATAGAAATTTTAGGATACCAGTCAGACGAAGTGATGTTAAAAAATATGCAAAAGGCAAAAGCATTTGTATTTGCTGCTGAAGAAGACTTCGGAATAATTCCTGTTGAGGCCCAGGCATGTGGAACACCCGTTATTGCATTTGGAAAAGGCGGTTGTTTAGAAACGGTTAATCATGGGATCAGTGGCGTTCACTTTAAAAAGCAAACAACCAAATGTTTGATTGAGGCTGTAGAATCCTTTGAATCTAGTAGTTATACATTCGATCCTAATGAGGTAAGAAAAAATGCAGAAAAGTTCTCCAATGAGGCTTTTAGAAGCAATATGACTAACTTAATAGAAAGCGCTCTTAGAGAAAAAAATTGAAAATATTACATATACATCAAGACTTTCCTGACGGTAGAAATTATCCATACACTAAGGCAGTTTCAAATTTAATTGAAGAGGCTGAAACTATAGAGTCAAGAGTTGAGCATACTGTTCTATCTATTAACCGTACGTCGAACCCTTTCAAAGTTTCTATAAAAAAGTTTGATAAAGGTTTGTCAGTGGTATATTGGGCAATTCCTCTGAAGTTTATTTATAAACCAATGATTTATTTTTGGTCATATATTTTATGTTTATACCTTAGTAGCTCTAAATATAATTTAGTGCATGGGCATAAGCTAACGACTGAAGGTCTTTTTACTTATTACATATCAAAGAGGTTAAATATACATTATGTTTTGTCTGTAAGAGGGGGGTCAGATAAACATAATATGAACAGACTGAGTGATTGCAAAAATATATTCTCAAAGGTTTACAGGGAATCAAGAGCAGTTTTCTATGTGAGCCCTTGGTTTAAAAAATTTGTAGAAAGTTATTGTAATTATAACCATGAAAATATAATTCAATTACCAAATATATGTAAATTTCAAGATTTACCAATCGATGATATACGTGATAACTCTACATCGGAGTATGTAATTATTTTGAGCTTTCATCAATATAAGAGAAAGGGTCTTGTTCAACTTCTTCATGCAGTTAAAGAATTGAAAGATCAGGGACGTTTTATTAAATTAAAAATTATTGGCACTGGTGAGGAAAAGTATATTAAATTAGTAAGAAAAATGATAACTGAATTGTCGCTATCTGATGTTGTTGACCTAGTAGGGCCTTTAAAACATAAGCAAGTGTTATCCGTTCTCCGTAATTCTAAGGCTTTTTTACTTCCATCTAAAAATGAAACATTTGGCATGACTTATGTCGAATCATTAGCAAGTGGCTGCCCAATTTTATATTTAAGCAATACAGGTATTGATGGTCATT
>NZ_JASDDA010000092.1:0-2760 GCF_030407645.1 Pseudoalteromonas sp. APC 3495
TGCCTTCAATAAAACAGCTTTTGCTGCGTATGCATACCAATTTAACGCGAGCCGATGGCGGCTTTAATATTCATTTAAAGCGCTGCTACTTAAATACCTTTAGTGATTTTTCGCTCGAAAACATTAATCAGGATGAATATTTAACTAATTGTTATAACACTCATTTTAATAGTGCCAATAGTTATTTTGCTGACCGGCCTAATGATTTTTTGACCATTGATATAGCAAATCCCGAGAGCTTTAATAAGCTATGTGAGTTTTTAAATATTACCAGCACCTTAGCTGGCTTTGAAAAAATGAACATGGGCGGTAAAGTCACTGCATGGAACGATATAAAGCACCCATTAAAAATTGAGTCGACGGCGAAAGGGCGAATTGATAAGTTTTTGCCTTATGAAAGTTAATTTTAAATCGCAACCAAAGATTTTTATTTTTAAATACGCTAAAATCCACGCATTATTTTATAAGTTGTATCCCTATGTTTGAATTAAAATACCACACGCCATTTGAATGGACCGAAGTTGTTTTAGCTGACTTCGAAACCTTCTTACAAGACCACGCTGCTGCTGAGAAAAAAGCATCTGGCATGGCTATGTCAATGCTTTCACATTATCCGGATAAGCGTAAATTAGTTAAAGCCATGACTGACTTAGCTCTTGAAGAGTTAATTCATTTTAAACAAGTGCTTAAACTATTAATTGAACGCGATACTAATTTGGGTGATGATAAAAAAGATCCATACATTAAACAAATTCGTGCACACTTTAGGCATGGTCGTGACGGTTTTTTAATGGACAGACTATTAGTAGGTGGGGTAATTGAGGCGAGGGGACATGAACGTTTTTCTTTAGTTGCCGAGGCACTACCTGAAGGAAAAGAAAAAGATTTTTATGTCGCAATTGCTAAATCAGAAGAAAAACATAAAAATTTATTTGTGGAACTCGCCTACGAATACTTTGATAAGCAAGAAGTTGACGAACGCTTAGACGAGTTACTAACAATAGAAGCCGAAATTTGTAAAAATATTCCTTTTACAGCGGCTCTCCATTAAAAATTACGGTATGTTGTTTTAAAAGCAAAAGCAACATACCAACTTTTCAAGTTATAACTGCTCCCTTCATACTAATTAAACAATCAAATAAACCCTAAGTAGATCAACTTTACTGCGCTTACTTTACACAGCCTACTCATAAACAGCTATTATGAATTATTAAAGTTTAGCTTATCGAAGGATGTGAACCGATGCAGCCAATTAAACACATTGCCGTATTAACCTCAGGGGGCGATGCGCCTGGGATGAACACCGCATTATTTGCCATAGTAAAAACCGCTCAACAACACGGAATAAAAGTGTCGGGCGTTCGAAAAGGGTTTGAGGGTTTAATTGATAATGATTTAGTGTCACTTGATTTCAAAAACCTACAACAAACCATGCACTTAGGTGGTACTGTGTTAAAAACAGCGCGTAGTGAAAGATTTAGAGGTGATGCCGGTAGAAATCAAGCACTAGCCACAATTGAACATAATAATATTGACGCTTTAATTGTGATAGGTGGAGATGGCTCCTTTAGAGGGTGTTTATGGTTATCACAAATTACTGACATACCGTATATAGGCATTCCAGGCACTATTGATAATGATATTGCGGGTACAGATTACACCTTAGGGTTTGATACCGCAGTAAACACATCAATGCAATGTATTGATAATATTAGAGATACTGCAGAATCACATAATAGGGTGTTTGTTATTGAAGTAATGGGACGTGATTCTGGTTATATTGGCACTTATGCCGGTTTAACCTCTGGCGCCGATTCGATATTAATACCTGAAAGTGATGAAGACATAACTTATTTAGTGGATAAAATTAGCGATTATCACAGTGAGCATGCTTTTATTGTGGTGGTATCTGAAGGTGATGAAATTGGCGTTGAACATATATGTGAGAAAATAAGTGCCGTTAATCCCAGTATAGATTTGCGCGTAACTAAGCTAGGGCACTTACAACGCGGCGGTAATCCATCTGCAGCGGATCGTATGTTAGCAATAAGATTAGGCGTACACAGTGTTAAGGCTTTATGTGCTGGAGAAAGCGCTAAAATGGTGGGTATTTTAAATAACAAAGTATCAAATACTCCTATGCAAGATGTTGTAAAACAACATGTTATAAATGAAGAGCTGCAAGGGCTGTTATCTGTATTTTGCCGCTAACGACTAATTAAAGAGGAATAATGACCAATGCGAGATAATAAAAACTCTAAAATGACGATTATTAAAGGTATTACAATAAGTTTTTTATTTGCCGGTTCAACAGTCGTATTGGCCAAAGATGATTGTGCAGATTTAACGGGGTGTGCGAAAAAAGCCTGTGAAGTTAACCACCAGTTATTAACTGCAAAACGCCAAGGTAATTCACACCAAGTTGCAGGTCTTAATAAAGCACTCAATAATATAAACGCATATTGTACTCATGATGGATTAAAAGCAGAGTTGCAACAAAAAATAGATGATACCAATAGCGAAATTGAAGAATATAAAACCGATCTTAAAAAAGCTAAGCGCCAAGGTAAGCATGACAAAGTTGAAAAGTATCAGCAAAAGCTAAACGACAAAACTAAACAGCTTAAGCAATTAATTGATGAGCTAAATAGTTTGATTAATTAAAATGTCATTACAGCGTTTTTATATTTAATAAAGTAGAGCATATTACTATAAATAAATAATGTGCGAATAAAAGGGCTAAAATACCATGTTTATAAG
>NZ_JASDDA010000093.1:0-2722 GCF_030407645.1 Pseudoalteromonas sp. APC 3495
TCGGAACAGCCCTTAAGCTTATTATGTGTTAATGGAAGGCTCTGGAAAGTGCCACGATACAGGGTGATAGTCCCGTACATGAAAACGCATTTTAAGTGAAATCGAGTAGGTCGGAGCACGTGAAACTTTGACTGAATATAGGTGGACCATCATCTAAGGCTAAATACTCCCAACTGACCGATAGTGAACCAGTACCGTGAGGGAAAGGCGAAAAGAACCCCTGTGAGGGGAGTGAAATAGAACCTGAAACCGTGTACGTACAAGCAGTAGGAGCCCACTTGTTGGGTGACTGCGTACCTTTTGTATAATGGGTCAGCGACTTATATTTTGTAGCGAGGTTAACCGATTAGGGTAGCCGTAGGGAAACCGAGTCTTAACTGGGCGAATAGTTGCAAGGTATAGACCCGAAACCCGGTGATCTAGCCATGGGCAGGTTGAAGGTTGAGTAACATCAACTGGAGGACCGAACCCACTAACGTTGAAAAGTTAGGGGATGACCTGTGGTTAGGAGTGAAAGGCTAATCAAACCGGGAGATAGCTGGTTCTCCCCGAAATCTATTTAGGTAGAGCCTCGGACGAATACTTACGGGGGTAGAGCACTGTTAAGGCTAGGGGGTCATCCCGACTTACCAACCCTTTGCAAACTCCGAATACCGTAAAGTAATATCCGGGAGACACACGGCGGGTGCTAACGTCCGTCGTGAAGAGGGAAACAACCCAGACCGCCAGCTAAGGTCCCAAAGTCATAGTTAAGTGGGAAACGATGTGGAAAGGCCCAGACAGCCAGGAGGTTGGCTTAGAAGCAGCCATCCTTTAAAGAAAGCGTAATAGCTCACTGGTCGAGTCGGTCTGCGCGGAAGATGTAACGGGGCTAAACTATGCACCGAAGCTGCGGATTCAGAATTTATTCTGAGTGGTAGGGGAGCGTTCTGTAAGCGGTTGAAGGTGTACCGGGAGGTATGCTGGACGTATCAGAAGTGCGAATGCTGACATGAGTAACGATAATGCGGGTGAAAAACCCGCACGCCGGAAGACCAAGGGTTCCTATCCCATGTTAATCAGGGTAGGGTAAGTCGACCCCTAAGGCGAGGCCGAAAGGCGTAGTCGATGGGAAACGGATTAATATTTCCGTACTTGGTATAATTGCGATGGGGGGACGGAGCAGGCTAAGCAAGCATGGCGATGGTAGTCCATGTGAAAGTGTGTAGGCTAGTGACTTAGGTAAATCCGGGTTACTGTTAGGCTGAGACACGAGACGAGTCACCAAGGTGATGAAGTTGCTGATGCCATACTTCCAGGAAAAGCCTCTAAGCTTCAGATTATACCGAATCGTACCCCAAACCGACACAGGTGGTCAGGTAGAGAATACTAAGGCGCTTGAGAGAACTCGGGTGAAGGAACTAGGCAAAATCGTACCGTAACTTCGGGAGAAGGTACGCTCCGATTGGTGATGAGACTTGCTCTTTAAGCTGATTGGAGCCGCAGTGACCAGGTGGCTGGGACTGTTTATTAAAAACACAGCACTGTGCAAAATCGCAAGATGACGTATACGGTGTGACACCTGCCCGGTGCCGGAAGGTTAATTGATGGGGTTATCTTCGGAGAAGCTCTTGATCGAAGCCCCGGTAAACGGCGGCCGTAACTATAACGGTCCTAAGGTAGCGAAATTCCTTGTCGGGTAAGTTCCGACCTGCACGAATGGTGTAACCATGGCCACGCTGTCTCCACCCGAGACTCAGTGAAATTGAAATCGCAGTGAAGATGCTGTGTACCCGCGGCTAGACGGAAAGACCCCGTGAACCTTTACTACAGCTTGGCACTGAACATTGAACCTACATGTGTAGGATAGGTGGGAGACTTAGAAGCAGAGACGCTAGTTTTTGTGGAGTCGTCCTTGAAATACCACCCTTGTAGTTTTGATGTTCTAACGTTGGCCCCTGAATCGGGGTTACGGACAGTGCCTGGTGGGTAGTTTGACTGGGGCGGTCTCCTCCCAAAGAGTAACGGAGGAGCACGAAGGTTGGCTAAGTACGGTCGGACATCGTACGGTTAGTGTAATGGTAGAAGCCAGCTTAACTGCGAGACAGACACGTCGAGCAGGTACGAAAGTAGGTCATAGTGATCCGGTGGTTCTGAATGGAAGGGCCATCGCTCAACGGATAAAAGGTACTCCGGGGATAACAGGCTGATACCGCCCAAGAGTTCATATCGACGGCGGTGTTTGGCACCTCGATGTCGGCTCATCACATCCTGGGGCTGAAGTCGGTCCCAAGGGTATGGCTGTTCGCCATTTAAAGTGGTACGCGAGCTGGGTTTAGAACGTCGTGAGACAGTTCGGTCCCTATCTGCCGTGGGCGTTTGAGAATTGAGAGGGGTTGCTCCTAGTACGAGAGGACCGGAGTGAACGAACCGCTGGTGTTCGGGTTGTCATGCCAATGGCATTGCCCGGTAGCTACGTTCGGAACTGATAAGCGCTGAAAGCATCTAAGCGCGAAGCAGGCCTCGAGATGAGTTCTCACTAGACTTTTAAAGTCTCTGAAGGGCCGTTGAAGACTACAACGTTGATAGGCAAGATGTGGAAGTGGTGTGAGCCATTAAGCTAACTTGTACTAATTACCCGTGAGGCTTAACCATACAACGCCAAACGCGTTTTATGTGATAGTGAAACAAGCGAAGAAGTTAATATAACTAAAGTAGATACTTGAAGACTTTATTATCAGAA
>NZ_JASDDA010000094.1:0-2669 GCF_030407645.1 Pseudoalteromonas sp. APC 3495
ACTATTTTTAATATTATTTATATAAATCATTACGTTATATATGTATTTTACACCCTTAGCCTTTAATACCTTATATATTTAACCATACTTAAACTTCTTTATTTATACTAAGTAATCTTAAAAGGGTAAAAATTATTTTATATGTCATGTATTTAAAACACATGTCGCCTTAAATAGTTGTTTACAGCTAATTGAATGGACATTATACTAAACACCTAACTTTGAGGAATAAAGTATGTCTATCAATAAAAACGCGCTAGATACTTATCGACTTTTGAAAGCAACCGCAGAAGTTGCTGAAAAATCACTAGAAGGACGTATCCAACATTATCGCGCCCATCTTAAATCTGAAGAAAAAGAATTAAGAACTTACACCCAAAAAGCAGCAGCTGATTTACTTGGCTGTAATAATCGTACCTTAAAAAGACGCCATGACAATGGTGACTTTGACGATTTAAATATAAAACGCGGTGCAAACGGCCACTATGCCTACACCTTAGTTAATATTTTTGCTATGGCTGATATTATGGACATACAGCCTGATCACCGCGCATCAACAGACAAACTCCAAGTTATTGTTATTAATTCATTAAAAGGTGGTTGTGGTAAAACAACAAGCATGGTTAACATTGCTGCTGCACTCGCTACCACTAACATTAAACGTTACCGTATCGGTATAATTGATTTAGATCCTCAAGGGTCATCATCAAGCTTTTTCCCATCTTCAGAGCCCGATCCAATTACCGTTGGTGATTTGATGCGTGATTGCATTGACCTTGATGAAGGTGAAACATGGCCTGAATTTGTGTCTAACTCTTTTTTACCAACACATATTCCTAATATTCGTGTTTTACCATCAGGTATGGATGACTTTTATTTTGAGCACGAAACAGCAACATTACTCAAAGACACCTCCAATTATGAGCAAACACGTCATTATCACAGACTACTAGAACGAGTAATAAATCCGGTAAAAGATGAGTTTGACATTCTTTTAATTGATACAGCGCCAACGCTTAACTTTATGTTTTACAATGCATTAATGGCTTCAACGGCGATGCTAATTCCGGTTCACCCTGAAGCGGTAGACTTTGATGCAAATAATAAATATTTAAAACGTTTAGGTGAGATTTATCATACCGTTGCCGCTCTTGGCCATGATGGCTGGGATTTCATGCAATTTTTAGTTACCAATTACGTGAAAGGCAATCACTCACAGCGTGACATAGTTAAAGATGTGCGTAGTGCTTTTGGCCGCCAAGTAATGAGCTATCCTATTAATCATAGTTCAGCAATTACCGCCAGTTCATCGTCGTTTAATACTATTTTTGACCAAAAAGCATCTGACAGCTTAGCAAGTAGAGAGTCATTAATGCGCGCACAAGAAAATATCAAAGATGTAGTTGATGAACTCGAAATGCTAATTCGTTCTAATTGGCAATCCACTCAATCTAAATTAAATACGCCTAAGTAAGGATGTTGACTAAAAATGGCTAAAAAACGTAAAAATGACACCCGCTTAGATCCCTTTGCAACCGCTGTTGGCAGTAGCAGCTTAGATGCCCTTTTAGAGCAAGCCAATGCAGGCGATGTTATTCGTATGCCTGCTCCTAGTGATCCTAATCGGGAAATTACGCTTGTTTGTAAAGTGATAGCACATAACGAGATTGAAAACTCAACTCAGGTTTATGGTAAAAATCGTCGCGTACAAGCGCTTTTAAACGAAAAGTCAGTCGCAGATATTCTTCCTGCTATTAAAGAAGATGGCCGTAATCAGCACCCTGCTCTATTGTGGGAGCAAGGTGATATGAGCCTTGTATTAGCTGGCTCTAGACGTCGTAAAGCCTGTATTTTAGGTGGCGCAGACTACCTCGTATTGAGTTCTAGTGACTTTAGCGAGCAAGATGCCAAAGTACTTGCGGTTTCATCAGATCAATACATTGCCCCTAGTCTTTGGGAGTTGGGTCAAGCGTATCAGCAAACTAGAAACGATCTTATTCAACAAGGCAAAAAAGGCTCGTACCGTGAAATTGCTGTTATTGAAGGGGTATCGCATACAGCGATTGCTGATGCGATAAAAGCGTATGAGCAAATATCTGCAGATGTTATAGCCCTTTACCCAACAGCTAATCATGTTGGTAGAGAAGTTGCTAAAAAGCTGATTAACGCAAAGGAGCGCGATGAGGAAGCATTTAACGAGTTAGTTGTTGCACTTGCCAGCAATGATGAAATTAACGCCTTAGAAGCCGACGACAAGCGCGCTATGCTAATTACTAAATACCTAACTGCAGAGCCTAAAACAGCATCAAAACGTGAAGCGGTTTTAGAAAATGACTTTATTAGTGTGCAACGCAACCTTAAAAGTGGTGACGTTTCAATTAAAATAAATAATAAAGTGATGACAGACAAGCGCTTAGAGCAACTTACTAAGTTATTAAGTGCCTTTAATTAGTTAGTAATATCGTGATCTGTAAAAGGGGTTGGGTTAGTTAAAACATGATCTAAACCTCTTTTTTAGTTGGTAAAAATCTGATCTTTAGTGGCATAAAAAGGCTAAAAACATGGCTTAAACCATCAAGGATCATATTTTTACTAACTAAACACCTCCTTTTAATGCCATTTTTCACCTTGTTAGTAAAAACCTGATCTGAGCCTAACTAAATCTCCTT
>NZ_JASDDA010000095.1:0-2243 GCF_030407645.1 Pseudoalteromonas sp. APC 3495
GCAAGTTTAGCACCAAATGAATCTGAGGTTAGATACCAAGATTCTAAAACTGTGGCCAAAATTAGTTGACCACTACAGTTTTATTTCTTTTTGTCATCAAGCCTCTGGAGTGTATTTCATCGACTAACACCAATTTGGTATTAAAACCGATACTTTCAGCTAATAGTCTAATAAAAAACTGGGTCTCAAATGGTTGGCCACAAACTTCATTGTTACCGATAACGATTGTACAATATCTATCCTTTTTTAATACTCTAAACATTTCTGAAATAGCAGCCCTCATTTCAAAGAGATAATTTCCGCTTATATGAGCTCGTAAGGGATTGATTTTCCAAATGCGCTCTAGTTCTAGATCAATTTCTTTAATAGATAACTTTAAAAGATTCTTATATTCAAGTTTGCTGTAATGCTCTCTACCTATATTTTGTTTTTCGTAGTCACGCAATGTATTCTCTTGGCAATAGCCTAACCAACCTAGGCTAAGTGATGATGATCTCACATACTTTTGCGCACCGGCATAGGGAGGAGATGTGACTATTAAGTCTACAGAGTTGCTTTGTAGTAACTCTGCATCTTTTGATAGTGTATTTGTTATCTTTCTAGCATCTTTTGAGATTACTTCACACCTTAAGGCGTCTATTTTAGCTTCACCTAGCAAACTTATTCTGTTTGTATTTTGTTCTACTTGTTTTTCAAAAATTTTAAATACGTTAGCATTATTAACTTCGTCTAATCGATGTTCAGCTTTTTTCTTCATAGTCGAGTTAATATATTTATCAGGTTTTATTTTTACAGGAACACTGAGGTGAGGATCTGAGAAACTAACCTTTTTCACAATGCTTGAAAATGTAACTTTAAAAAAGTCTTTTTCACTTGAGTCGGGTAATTGTTCTATTGCTCTTATTAATCTTGATAAATCCCGTTGTGTTTTTTTAGGAAACCAATGATCTATATTTGTTACATTTACATGAGTAAATTTTCTCAACCGCTTAGCGTATTGTAAAATATCTTTAGTTTCCTGATGGATTAAGTTTGTATCCAAGCTTGTAGTTTTTACTTTAGCAATTAATCTTGCTAAAGGATTTGCATCGCAACCTAAGGCATTGTGGCCAGATAAAATAGATTCTAATAAGACAGTTCCTGAGCCACAAAATGGATCTAGAACAGTTCCTTTTTTTTCAGGTAACAAAACTTTAGAATTAATAAAAAAAATAGGGATATGTTTTAAAAGCTTTGCTGGGTAAGTATGAATGTAGTGTGTATAAGAGTCTGAATATGGAACCCAATTAACCAAGCTTCTAAAATCAACTTGGATTGGTTTTTTATGAGCTTGATATTCATTCAGCAAATTATTTAAAGCTTCATCAATCTTTTCCTGGCATGACAAGCTAATAGTCGGCTCTAATAGCTTTCCATTTTGTTCATTTTTTGACGAAAAGTCTAATCTCATTTGAATTCAAAAGTCAGATAGTGCAATTCGAGATAATGTATCATCTGCTACATTAAAAGTCGCCCAAATCCTCTTCTTTAATCTTATATTGAAACCAAATGAGGTCTATCGTCAGAACGACAGAACGACAGAAGTTAAAGGGTTACCCATCAGAAAACAAAAGAAAATCAGCAGAGTCAGGTCTTTCTTTTTGCCTTTTGTAATTAAAAAATGAAAAACCTGCCCCTAGAAACGAAAGGGTCAAAGAAACGAAAGGGGTCAAATCTTGACTTCAGACATCAAAGGTCTAGATTTATAGTTTACTACTCATTGAGTGAATTACTATGTCTAGGCCGCTGCGAATAGAGTATGAGAATGCGTTGTATCATTTGATGAATCGTGGGAGAGGGCGTGAAAACACCTTTTTGAATGATGATGGCTTTAAGTCTTTTTTACATTATATTGAGCAAGCCTACGTTTAATATTTATGTATATTGTCCTGTTTAATGACCAGTCACAACCACCTGCGAATCGAAATCCCGTTACTAATTTCAAGACTATAAAACTGTAGCCAATATGTCCAAAAACCTGAAAAGAGTTGGGTATGTTGAAATTGCGCTGATAGAGTTGAGGCAAGCAAAGCTGGAGATTATGGTCGATGGGTGCAGGCGAGTTAATATATGAGGTTATTGAAAAGTAATGGAGCCTATTAAGTTGTGGTTTTTAACTCTGTTTCTTACATCTGCGGGTCTTTTCTTTTTTATAATATTACCAATTTTAATAGCTATAAAAGATAAAAAAACTCGGTTGGTAG
>NZ_JASDDA010000096.1:0-1963 GCF_030407645.1 Pseudoalteromonas sp. APC 3495
GAGTAGTATTGAGAAAACTCATTTCTTTGAAATGTACAATTATTATCAATGAAGTTTGAGTAGGAGACTAAACTATAATGCTTTCTCAACAGACATTGCCCAATATTTTTACCGTTATTAGGTGGAGGGCTAACAACAAATATACGTTTACCTGTTAAGCTAAGTCTTGATAACGTTTGTTTGAACGAGATTAAATAAGTATCAAAATCATTATTAAGAACTCTAGCACCATCAAAATAGTCATACTTAAACCATTGCTCGAATGCAGAAGAGAGAATTACAGTTTTAATCTGCGAGTTATTTTCTATCTCATTGATAACATCATTATTGAATTTAAAACAAGATTTTGACCAGTTTAAGTCATAACTTTTAAAATTTGGAAAAGTTGATAAAGAAACATTTGGAGAACAAGCACTTTTTGTCGCTTGTATAAGCTCATTGTTTTTAGATAAGCCTTTTACTAAATGCATTGCATATGAGTCGCCCCATACAATTGTTTCAGGGTTCTCACTAGTTTTACATTCATCAAGTATCTGAAAGTCTGATTTGAAGTTACATAGTTTATTTAGACCTATGCTTGGCTTTGATTGAGTAATTTCAGCTTTACTAAAACCACCAAACTTTGGATATAGGGAGAGTAATAAGCCCATTACAGACATAACTAATAAGCTAAAAACAGATAACGTTAGCACTGTTTTTGTAGATTTATTCGATTTTCTTCTGAAAGGCTTCTCAACATATTGATAAGACAATAAGGATAAAAGAAAAACTATGAGCATTGAAAAAGCAATTAACTCATTAGTTAAAGACTCTAACGTCATTAATTTTGCGAAAGCAAAAATTGGCTGATGCCATAAATACAAGCTGTAGGAAATTAGACCTATAAAAACTAATATCTTACTAGAAAGCATTTTACCAACTATATTATTTTCGCTTGCGAATAAAATTATTAGTGCCGTTGAAATGACCGGCAGTATAGTAAACCAACCAGGGAAGGCATATTCGTAAGAATATGTTGAATAAGAAATAATGAGCAAAAGTATAGCCAAAATACTTAACCACCCTTTAAGGCTTTCATTTATGGCTGATAAGGTATTTTTAGTAATTAAAACAGAACAAATTGATCCAGCAAGAAGTTCCCACGCTCTAGTGTGGATTAGATAAAAGTTAACTGATTGATTTGAAGTTAATAACATAGACAGTAATGAAATAATAAAAATTACTGATAGAGCAAGAAATATATGTTTCTTAAACCTTGTAAGCAAGAGTAAGATAAATGGGAAAAATAGATAAAATTGTTCTTCTACAGCTAAACTCCACATGTGTAACATTGGGTTTAGCTCGGCACTTGGGTTAAAATAGTCAAGCTTAAGAAAGAAGAATATATTAGCCATAAATGTTGACACTGCAACAATACTATAACCGAGCATTTTCATTGATGCTGGATCTAAAAAGAAAAAGGATAGAAAACTACTAACAACAATCATAAAAGCCATTGCAGGTAATATTCTTCTAGCACGTCTCTCGTAAAAAGACGACAGAGAAAACTTCCCTTCAGAGATCTCTTTAAGCAAAATAGTTGTAATTAAATACCCCGATATTACAAAAAAAACATCAACTCCGGCAAAACCACCAGGTAAAAGGTGTAACCCTGAGTGATGAAATAATACAGGTAAAATTGCTAATGCTCTTAAACCATCAATCTCAGCTCTGTATTTCATATTTTTTGATCCATAGAAAATCTGACTTCTGTAAAAACTTCGACATAATAAAATATTTAGTTAGCTTAAAACTACTAGCTTGTTGAATAGTTTGAGATACTTATTTTAAATGTATTAGGGGGAGGAGCAACTAGTGGAAGCATTTCCTTTGGCGTTGCTTTGGTAGCGGGTAACATACGGGTACCCAAGCCTGCAACAGGCAAGACTGCTTTTAATACTTTCACTTCAATTCCTTTTATAGT
>NZ_JASDDA010000097.1:0-1865 GCF_030407645.1 Pseudoalteromonas sp. APC 3495
GCAAGTTTAGCACCAAATGAATCTGAGGTTAGATACCAAGATTCTAAAACTGTGGCCAAAATTAGTTGACCACTACATCTAGAATTTCTTTTTCCAAGTCAGAAATAGTTTGTTTTGGGAATTGGTGATATTGGTTTGCTACCCTAAACTCTACGCAACAGCTGGCGCCTGCATTAGTAAAATAGCGCTGTACGTTAGCAAATAATGTGTCTAAATCCGTTACCTCAAGATTGTCAGTAAAAAATGTGACTAATTCTCCAAGTTCGCTTGCTTGTTGCATTGATGTAAAAGCGGTAGATGAAGCGACTTCGAACATTTCTTTTAGATTATTTCGCTCTGTAATGCGCAGTTCTACACGCTTTAATTTTTCGTTAAGTTCCTTAAAATCTACTGGCTTGGCAATATAATCATCACCGCCATAGCCATAAGCTGTGAGTTTGTCTTCACTCGATGTTAAGGCTGAAATAAATATAATTTCACAGTCGTCGTACGCACCACATTCTTTTATTTCTTTAACCAAGTCGTAACCCGTGAAATCATTACTAAGTAAAATATCCATTAGGACTACTTGAGGCTGATGTTCCTCCATTAAAGCTAATATAGGCTCGCTGCCATCAGATGAGGTAATGTCATGTTGCTTAGATAGGACCATTTCCATGATATTTCTATTTTGGGGGTTATCATCGACGGACAATATTTTCACATGCTTTCCTAAATTTAACTACTCTCATCCTTCTTCAATATAATAGCCATGGAAATGGCTACCCGCAAATAATCGGCTTATGTATATTTTTCATTACTTATTTAAGTGACACAACTTGAAGACTCAATTATGGTAGTAACTTAATTTATGTGTTTATAACCCTATAAAAGCAGCGAAGTTGTCAGGAATGTCATTAGCAACACTACAATAATCACTGACTCATTAGCTTCGTGGCATAAGAGCCAATCGACGTTTCAATTTCAAGGTCATGACATTGCATATCATGTGCAAGGTAAAGAGGGAGCACTGAGTTTATTACTGATCCATGGTTACCCAACCACAAAATGGGATTGGCATAATCAATGGGCTGAGCTCACTCAATAGTTTAAAGTATTTATCCTCGATACGCTGGGTTTTGGCTTTAGTGACAAACCGCAAAATGTTACCTACACCATTATTATGCAAGCGGATTTACTGACTCATTTTTTGAATCTGTTCAATGTAAAAGCAAAGCATATTTTAAGCCACGATTACGGTGATACAGTAGCGCAAGAGCTACTTGCTAGAAGCAACTTAAATGAAGTACATGGCATAAAAATACAAAGC
Source organism: Pseudoalteromonas sp. APC 3495 (assembly GCF_030407645.1). Lineage (NCBI taxonomy): Bacteria > Pseudomonadati > Pseudomonadota > Gammaproteobacteria > Alteromonadales > Pseudoalteromonadaceae > Pseudoalteromonas > Pseudoalteromonas sp. APC 3495. The sequence goes on from NZ_JASDDA010000097.1 coordinate 1,310, forward strand.
ATTTGCTTTCTTAACGGCGGGTTATTTCCAGAAACGCATAAACCTGTACTGCTACAAAAGCTGTTACTTAGCCCGATAGGCGCTTTAGTGTCGCGACTTGCAAACTATAAAAGCTTTAAGCGTAATTTTGATAATATATGTGCCGTACCACTTACCGAAAAAGAGCTCAACGAATTGTGGCAGTTAATTGCATACAAACAGGGCAGGCCTGTAATGGCAAAACCGAAGAATAAACTAGACACCCACTCGAATTTTTGAAGTTTGGCGAACTAAGTACTAGGCTTTCATCAGTGTGAAAAAAAAGCTGGGTGTCTTATGGCAATCGTAAGAAAGCGTCATGTAAGTTTGGTTGGTACAAAGTACTACCACTGTATATCACGTTGTGTTCGGCGTGCTTTTTTGTGCGGTGAAGACCATTTTACTGGTCAATCTTACGAGCACCGCAGAGGCTGGATTAAAGATAGACTGCTAGCACGAGCGAAAGTATTTTGTATTGATGAGTGCCTGAGCTGTAATTAATAATTACACTGTTAGCATATCACTCCTATGGAGTGAA
>NZ_JASDDA010000098.1:0-1679 GCF_030407645.1 Pseudoalteromonas sp. APC 3495
TAAAGGGAAAAGGTTCGGGGTTCGGGGTTATCATGCATTTTTAATCATAGAAATCAATTTACCAAGCATTTTCCCAATACTCTCACACTCATTTAAAGCGTATTCTGTTTGTTCATAATTAATATGACCTAACTCAAAAGCAATCATTAGCTGAGTTTTTAATTCACCGACAGACCCTTTAGCCACAGAAAGAAAATAAGCTCTTTCTTTATCAGAGTAACGCTCATAACCCTCTGCAATATTGCTAGGCACTGAAACTGCGCTTCGACACATTTGATCTTTTAAGCCGAAATCCCTCAAAGCAGCAAAGGTTTGGTATACAAACAAACTTAATGAGAAAGACTTTTTCCATACATCTAAACTTTCATACCTCACAACCACTCCTTAGCCTTAATCCCGCATTCATCATAAATTATAGTAAACATATAATTTAACGCACGGAACTTAATCTCTTTCGCAGCTCGGTTCTCGTAGCCCGTTACTCGAAACTCATTATCTAAAAACAAAAAACCCAGCATAAGCTGGGTTTTTGAATTCTTGATAACGTAAAAATTAACGTTTTGAGAACTGTGGACGCTTACGCGCTTTCTTAAGACCCACTTTCTTACGTTCAACTTTACGTGCATCACGAGTAACGAAACCTGCTTTACGAAGTTGTGGACGTAATGACTCGTCAAACTCCATAAGTGCACGAGTGATACCGTGACGGATAGCACCAGCTTGACCAGTAGTACCACCACCAGCAACGGTGATGTGTAAGTCAAACTTTTCAGTCATGTCAACAAGCTCAAGAGCTTGACGAACAACCATGCGTGCTGTTTCGCGACCAAAGTACTCTTCTAAAGAGCGCTTGTTGATTACGATGTTACCAGTGCCTGGGCGTAAGAATACGCGAGCACTTGAACTTTTACGACGACCTGTACCGTAGTATTGATTTGCCATGATAGTGCTCCTTAAATGTCTAGAACCTGAGGCTGTTGTGCAGCATGATTGTGCTCAGTACCCGCGTAAACTTTAAGTTTACGGTACATAGCGCGGCCTAAAGGACCACGTGGCAACATGCCTTTAACAGCTTTTTCGATGATCATTTCAGGCTTTGCAGCTTGAAGTTTATCAAAAGTAGTAGACTTAAGACCACCTGGGAAACCAGAGTGAGCATAGTACACTTTGTCTTTGAATTTATTACCAGTAACAGTAACTTTCTCAGCGTTAATAACGATGATGTAATCACCAGTATCTACGTGCGGTGTGTACTCAGCTTTATGCTTACCGCGTAGGCGATGAGCGATTTCAGTAGCGATGCGACCTAAAGTTTTACCTTCAGCGTCAACTACGTACCAGTCACGTTTTACTGTTTCTGGTTTAGCAACAAACGTTTTCATTTATAAAAATCCAATGTTTTTCAATTAAAACCACAGGTAGTTATGTTTAACTACCGCTCTAAGTTTGCTACAACCCCTTCGAGTTTTAGACTTTTGCGCCGCTCACAAGTGGCTAAACTATATGAGGACATAGAACGCAACGTGGCAGACGCGGGAGTATACCAGCACTTAAATCACATTGCTACCGGCCGGTTGTTTTTTCCTCAAGAAAAGTTATTACTCAGCGGTCAGCGGTCAGCGGTCAGCGGTCAGCGGTCAGCGGTCAGCGGTCAGCGGTCAGCGGTCAGCGGTCAGCGG
>NZ_JASDDA010000099.1:0-1431 GCF_030407645.1 Pseudoalteromonas sp. APC 3495
TAATGCAGATCAGTTAAGAATATTTTTATGATCACTTGACTGATCTTTCCATGGCTTCAAAATCCGATATTAGAAATAATATCGGATTTTTTTATGTCTCTCATTCAGCACTTCGATAACATGTCTTCATTTTTAAATGATGTACATACACTAGATAAACTTAAACAGGTTCTTGACCCTGATATTCTTGAGCAAGCATTTAAACATGCAGGTGTTGCTACTGTGCGTAAAAGGCGATTACCGCTAGAAGCTGTTATGTGGTCTGTAATTGGAATGAGTTTATTCCGAAACGAAACCGTTTGGGATATCGCTAATAGACTCGACATCTCTTTACCCGGAAAAAACAAACTAGTAGCGCCAAGTGCGCTAGTTCAAGGTCGGCAAAGGTTAGGCTATGAGTCAGTCCAACATACATTTCAATTACTTGCACACAAAACCTTTTCCACCCAGTCTTTTGAACAATGGTGCGGACTTAATTTACTCGCTGTAGATGGCGTTAGTTTTCGAACTCATGATAATCAAGAAAACAGAGAAGCATTTGGCAGTGACAGTAATCAACATGGAGAAGTAAGCTACCCACAAGTACGAATGTGTAGCCTTATGGAAGTATCTAGCCATTTACTGTTAGATAGCAGCTTTGACTCCCGTCGCATAGGTGAAATGAGCTTAGCTCAACGACTATTACCAGCCGTACCAGATAATTCTCTTACCTTGTTTGACCGCGGCTATTACTCATTAGGACTGTTGTATCAATGGCAAAACCAAGGAGATAACACTCACTGGATGTTACCCGCGAGGAAGGATTTACAGTATCAAGTTGAACATAGTATAAATGACAATGATAAAATAGTGATTTTGTCCACAAGTCCTCAAGCCAGAAAGAAATTTGAGTCATTACCAGAGACCATGATGGCAAGATTAACCACCTATAAAGTGGATGGAAAAAGCTATCGTGTACTCAGCTCTCTCATTGACCCTTTACGATTTCCATATGAAGAATTAACAGAGGTTTATACTCAACGCTGGGAAATTGAGCTGGCGTTTAGAGAAATAAAGCAGGGATTGAATCATAGCAAACACACGTTACGTAGTAAGAAACCAGACATGGTACGTCAAGAGTTATGGGGGTTATTACTCGCTTACAATTTAATACGTATCATCATGCTTGATGCAACTAAAGATGAGGATATTTTGCCTACACAGCTAAGCTTTAGCCAATCTATGCGACAGGTTATCGCTTTCTTTATGTTTACGCCAATACATAGTGCAAGTAAGTTGCCTATTCATTACGATGAGTTACTGACAACACTTAGATTGTTTATTTTACCCGATAGATTACCAGATAGGCATTATCCAAGGGTGATAAGAAAGAAGCCGAATAAGTACCCCTATAAAAGAAAATGCCAGTCAGTTCTTAACTGACTGGCATTA
>NZ_JASDDA010000100.1:0-1310 GCF_030407645.1 Pseudoalteromonas sp. APC 3495
TGAATCGCCCCGTGTTTGCCAGAGACTCAATAACTTGAGAAACTGGAACTATGAAAAAATCAAATCGCTATACATCAGAATTTCGTGAACGTGCAATTAGGCTTGTTACCACACAACAGCATGAATACCCTTCTCTTTGGGCTGCGCTAGTATCGATTTCAGATAAACTGGGATGTACCCCAGAAACACTTAGAGCATGGGTCAAGAAATCTCAAGCTCAACCGTCTAAACCCTCTTCTAATACGCAATCAACTGAAGAACGCCTTGCCGTCTTAGAGCGCGAGAATAAAGAGCTCAAGCGAACGAATGATATCCTGAGGCAAGCTGCCGCTTTTTTCGCCCAAGCGGAGCTCGACCGCAAACAGAAGTAATAGTGGATTTTATTGATGCTTGCAGAGAGCATTACGGTGTCGAGTCAATTTGCAAGGAATTGCCGATTGCACCATCAACGTATTATTCTCATAAACAGATACAAAGAGAGCCTGAGCGACTGTCTAACCGCAAAAAGCGTGATGCTGAGCTGATAATACTCATTCGCGAAGTGTGGGAGGATAATATGTCAGTTTATGGTGCAAGAAAAATATGGAAGCAGTTACAGCTTGACGACCATCAAGTCGCCCGCTGTACAGTCGAACGATTGATGCGAGTTATGGGAATTCAAGGTGTTCGTCGGGGTAAAGCACATAAGACAACGATACCTGACGAGCAACAAGATAAGCCACTTGATTTAGTTAATCGTCAATTTACTGCTGAGCAGCCAAATCAACTTTGGGTAGCTGACATCACCTATGTTGCCACATGGAGTGGGTTTGTTTATGTCGCTTTCGTGATAGATGTTTTTTCACGATACATTGTAGGTTGGCGTGTATCAACGACAATGCACACAGAGCTTATTCTTGATGCGTTAGAGCAAGCTATTTGGCATCGTGGCAACCCCGAAGGGTTAATTCACCACAGCGACAGAGGCAGCCAATATTTGTCTATACGATACACTGAGCGACTTGCTGAAGCTGGAATTCAAGCGTCTGTAGGCAGTGTGGGTGACTCTTATGACAATGCATTGGCTGAAACAATAAATGGATTATTTAAAACAGAGATTATTCGCAGAAATGGCCCGTGGAAGAATGTTGATGCTGTTGAATACGCAACGTTAGAGTGGGTCAATTGGTTTAATAATCAACGCTTATTATCTTCAATTGGGTATATTTCACCAGCTCAATATGAAACAGACTACTATGATAATTTAAACGAGTCAGGTAAAGTGGCCTGACTTAAACAAACTGGTCTCCGATGAACTCGGGGCGATTCAT